>JABCZC010000049.1 GCA_013289875.1 Acidobacteriota bacterium
CAGCGGTTACAACGACGTCGTCGCGTACAACAGGCAGGTCACGTTCGCGTGACGCCCTGTGAGCGTCCCTACTGCGTTCTCTGCATGACGCTAAGGCAGAACCAGCAACGGCAGGAACCCAAACGAAAGACAGGCGCACAACGTAAACGTGAACGCTACATCCGACGCCTGAAACTCACCGGCAGATGGATAGACAAAACACAAATGAAATCAGAAAAGGATGAATTGAAACCATGAGCACCTCGTACTTTCCGACCACAGCGATCGCGAACACCCTGACCCCCGCAATCGTTTCTGCGAGCGCGACCAGCGTAGAAAGCGGCCATCCGGCTATAGTGGTCGCGAGCACCAGCACATACGGCCAGTGCACTTGGTCAGGGTTTCGGAACATCACCACAAGCGTCGATTCAACGCTGTTTGTGAACGTGCAATGCACGAAGCCCACACCGACTGACAGCGCGTTCACCGTAACAATTTCAGCGGACATCGGTGGCACGGTTACGACGCTCGCAACGATCCACGACACGCAATCGCAGATTACGGCCTATAGCGCCGACGTACCCTCGGGCACTGACCTGTCTACCGTTTCCGTCACGGTCAACGTGACCTGTACAGCTTCGTTAAGCGTGGCCAGCACCGCCCTCGCGACTTGCGCGGTTTACCCCATCATCTTGGGGTAACGAGCCAACACGACAACACGACAACAGCGTAAACCGACAAAACGATAACCGACCTAGGGCCGCATTCATTGCGGCTCTTTTCTTTTGTGCAGGACAACCGAAAGGAGCACCTTTTTTTGAAACTGAATACAACACCGCGTCCGCTCGATTGCGGAATGGACATCGATCTTTATCCCGCAAAGATGACAGAACAGGGATTGCCCAACTATTTCAACCTGACGTTTGAATCGAACCTGTCAGGACGTTTGAAGAAGAAAGACGCGTATTGGGCAGCCGTCAACACCGGTATGCAAGTAGACTGCGCCGAAGCCAACAACCTACGCGTTTACTACAATGCAAAGAGCGAGTCTCACAGGGAGATCAGAGACGTGCTGACAGGGCGCAAGAAACCCGGCAGGACTAAGGGACTCATTCGCGCCAGCGTACCTAGACTCGGTGGAACCCGTAATAGGGGTCTGATGGTCGTTTAGGCCATTTTCAGCCTACTGATTCTAAAGGAGTATTAACCGCAAAATTGCGCTGGAACGGGGTTTTGATGTTCCCATATCATCTTGCCTGTTTAACGCCTTTTTGAACGTCAACGTTTTCGTTCTCTCAGCGTTCTATAATGATCCCACTAATACACATCTACACCCTGCTTCCAAGACATCGGAGGCAGGGGCTTTTTTGTCGTTTACCGCGATCCTAGTAGAACTTCACCGACAATGCACGGGCACGTTGTGTCGCGTCGTCTTTATTCAGGTAGCGCATTATAGAGGCAAGATCGCTGTGGCCGACATACCCTTGGACCACGGCTATCGGGATGTTGCCGACATTGGCAAGCGTTGAAATGTAGTTCCTGCGAAACTTGTGAAGCGTGGCATCCGTGACCCCTGCACGCTTCGCGACACGCTGCAACCAGCGCAATAGGTGGCCGTTCTCTTGGTCCCCGTTGTTGCCGATTCCGAGAATCAGCTTCGACTTGATACCTGCCTTGCGTCGTGCTGTATGCCATGCTGTGAGCAGATCGTAAACATCATCGGCCATGGGGACGGTACGTTGTTCCTTATCTTTCACTTTGAAATTCAGATGCGGTTTGTCCTGCACCTTGAAGACACGGCTGTGAGCGTCGAAGATGATGTCCGAGTATTCTGCTGTAGACGCTTCCCGCTCGCGGAGACCCAGGCGCAGCATGAGCGTCACCGCTACACGCATATACTCGTCTGCCTCATCCATCAGGGCAGTCAGTTCAAACGTGTTGTATGTCGTGACACTCTTCTCTGTATAGGTCGGACGGGAATTGCTTGGCAACTTGACATCATGTCCCATGAACTTGAGGAACGAGCGAAGCTGATTGTATTTGTTCGATACCGTGCGCTCTGACTGCGTCTTTCCGCCGCGTCCGTTCTGTTCACCGAGCCAGTTGCAGAACTGAGTCAGATGTTCCTTACCGATCCCTCTCACGGTCTGCACGGTCGGGTGACACTTGACGAACTCAGTTAGCACGACGCGTGCTTTCTCGGCAGCTTCAAACTTGCTGTGTGACTTGCGGTCTGCAATGTAGGCTTCGATTGCCGTATACAGCGGCGACTGCTGCAAGACAGGGATAGCGGACGGTTCGGAATCAGGACGACGCTGGCCAGCTTTCAGCCGGTAGACGACCGATTCCGTGCTGCCGGTAACGAGAGTCCCAAGGATGGCTTCCTCATTAAGCCGTTGCACAAATGCATGAGGGTCTTCACCCTTGGGAATCGAGATGTAGGTACGTTTCCCGCGTACACTCTTGGCGATAATGTAGCGACCGTTTGGGTGCGCGGCGACGGTAGCAGGGTCAGCAGGGAAGTAGCGCCATGATTTTGAACCTTGAGGACGACAGCACCAGAACAGGCGCGGTCCTGAGAACATTGCGAGAGGCTCTTGCTTTGTGGTGTCCATGGCCTGATTTTACAAAGCTGGTTGCCGTGCTTACAAAGGTCACTAAATGTTGATTCTAAATGACTTTGTATCACGGCGGAGAGAGTGGGATTCGAACCCACGTTAGAGTTTCCCCTAAACACGCTTTCCAAGCGTGCGCCTTCAGCCACTCGGCCATCTCTCCAATAAGAGCTATCTTGAATTTAACACAGGCGTTGACCCCTGAAAGGGCGGGTACAATCGGGAAACTGCGCACCTTTCAGCTCGACGAATGCACTCATCCGATACCCTCATTTTTGACGAACACAGTGGTCCGGTAAATCTCGGCGCGGAGTTGCGCGCGTTGCTGGCGCTGGCCATTCCTGTGGCGTTGTCGGAAATCGGCTGGATGACGATGAGCGTCGTGGATGTGGTGATGGTCGGGAAGTTGGGTCCGGCGGCGATTGGTGCGGTGGGACTGGGCAACGCGATCTACTACGCGCCAGCCATCTTCGGCATTGGCTTGCTGCTGGGCCTGGACACGATGGTGTCGCGTTCGTGGGGGGCGCGCGATTTCGACGAGTGCCATCGCTGGCTGGCACAAGCGATGTATATCGCGTTGGCTTTCACGCCAATACTGATGCTCTTCGTTATTGGTGCGCGACCGCTGACTGCTGCGCACGGAGTTGATTCGCTGGTGGGCGTGTACACGCGGTCGTATGTACGAATTCTCAATTGGGGCACGTTGCCGCTGTTGATCTATGGCGGGTTCCGGCGTTATCTGCAGGGTGTCGGGCTGGTGCGGCCGGTGACGTTTGCACTTATTTCGGCGAACCTGGTGAATCTCGCCGGCAACTGGATTTTCATTTACGGAAAGCTCGGCATGCCTGCGCTCGGTGTCGGCGGATCGGCTATCTCGACGGTAGTGTCGCGGATTTATATGGCGGCCGTGCTTGTCTATTTTGCCTGGAGACACGAGCGGGGGCGCGGCCACCCACTGTTCGCGCACTGGCCTGCGCCGGACTGGAGGCGCATTCGCTCATTGCTCAACCTTGGCGTGCCAGCGGCATTCCAGGTAATTTTAGAAATGGCGGCCTTTGGAGCGGCGACGATCATGGCGGCGCATCTGAATCCGGTCGCGCTTGCGACTCATGAGATTGCCCTTAGCTGCGCGGCGTATACATTCATGGTACCGCTGGGAATTTCCGCCGCGGCAGCGGTTGCAGTCGGACATGCGATCGGTGCGGGGAATCCGGCACGCGCGAGAAGAGCGGGATGGATGGCCGTCGGGCTGGGCGTGAGCTTCATGGGGCTGACGGCAGCGGCGTTTCTGGCGGTACCGCGGCCGATCATGGAAATATACAGCCGCGATCCGCAGATACTCGCGATCGGCGTGCACATGCTGATGATTGTGGCCGCATTTCAGATATTTGACGGCTGCCAGACCGTGGCGACAGGTGCGCTGCGCGGGCTGGGTGAGACGAGGTTCCCAATGCTGACGAACTTTGCCGGATACTGGCTGTTCGGGCTGCCGTTGGGCGCGCTGATGTGCTTCCGGTTGAAGTGGGGACTGTCGGGCCTGTGGACCGGCCTTACGATGGCGCTGATTGTGATCGCGTGCGTGCTGCTGCGGCGCTGGCAGGGCGCGAGTGTGCGTGCTCCAGGATAGCGGGGAGTTGGAGGAGATTGAGATGTCCTGATCTGAGGACTGGTGACTTAGTGCTTGGATTTCTTGGTGATTTTTTTTACTAGTTGGCTCAGGGTAGTCTGGTCCAGTTCTTTTTCGACTGCGCGGGCCACGTCTGCGAATACCTGGTCGAGGGCCGAGCTTACTTTGGATTGCGCACCGGAGAAAGATGCTCCATGAAGGAGGCCTCCGGTGTTGAGAGCGCTATGGATATCGCTGAGTGTGATTTCCTTTGCGGGACGTGCAAGTTTCGAGCCGCCGTTCGGGCCTTTCTGGCTTTCAACTAACTCCGCGTGTTGCAACAGGGAGAATACTCGACGGATAACTACGGGGTTAGTGTTGAGTTTGCGAGCAACGTCCTTCGAGGTCTGCAGTACATCCGGTTCGGCAGCGAGCAAAACGAGGGCGTGGACGCCGGTAGCGAATCGGGTATTGATGGCCATGATGCCACGCTAACACAGGTTTTCCGAATTCCGTATGGTGAAAAAGCTCAAGACGCTCTCCGGGATCATGATTCATTCCGCGTGTTGTGGGCGTATCCAGAGAAAGGATCGGGAGATTGTTCGCGTGATTGCGTCATTTCACGGGTGAAAACGGTATAGCATCGAAGTTTCTTCATTCTGCAGTTTGATCTCAGTTCAGGAGACGTGCAAACTTTGCGGATTCTTTTTGTCGGCGATATTTTCGGCAGCGCGGGGCGGCGCATCGTGCGCGAACATCTGCCTCACGTGGTCGCGGAACGGCGTGTAGATCTGCTTGTTATCAATGCTGAGAATGCGGCCGGCGGATTTGGCATAACTCCTGCCATCGCGGAAGATCTTTTCGATCTGGGCGCCCACGTGCTTACGACCGGAAATCATGTGTGGGACAAGCGCGAGATCATCGAGTACATGCAGTCTGCTCTGGAAGACAGCGACGGTCGTGCGCGACGGCTCATACGTCCGGCGAACTATGTTGAGGGAACTCCGGGTTACGGAGTCTATGAGGGCGAGTTGCCGAACGGGCAGACATACGCGGTCATCAATTTGCAGGGCCGCGTGTTTATGGGGTCGAGCGACGATCCCTTTCGCGTAGCGGACAAACTGCTCGAGAAGATCAAGGCGAAAGTCGTTCTGGTCGACATACACGCCGAGGCGACCTCGGAAAAGATGGCGATTGGCTGGTAT
This sequence comes from Acidobacteriota bacterium, assembly GCA_013289875.1. Taxonomy (GTDB): domain Bacteria; phylum Acidobacteriota; class Terriglobia; order Terriglobales; family Acidobacteriaceae; genus Silvibacterium. Next base: position 5,406 of record JABCZC010000049.1, read on the forward strand.
CTCGATGGCCGCGTGACGGCGGTGCTGGGCACGCATACTCATGTTCCAACCGCAGACGATCGCGTGCTGCCCGGTGGAACTGCCTACCAGACCGACGTAGGCATGAGCGGCCCTTACAACAGTGTGATCGGTGTGGAGAAAGAGCTGGTGCTTCAGCGCTTCCTGACGGGCATGCCGGGAAAATTCGAGGCAGCCAAGGGCGATCCGCGCATGGCGGCGACTCTGATTGAGTGCGACGGCAAGACCGGGCGCGCGATTTCAACGCAGCGGTTGTTGCTGGCGGAGTAGGTTTCTCTTCCCTACACTTGTTCTGACTTCTCCGCATCGGCGTCAGGTGCGGCTTTTCGAGGACGCAGTAACGGGAAGAGAATCACGTCGCGGATAGAGCTGGCGCCGGTGAGGATCATGGTGAGGCGGTCGACACCGATGCCTTCGCCTCCTGTCGGTGGAAGGCCGTAAGCGAGGGCACGGACGTAGTCCTCGTCCATCTGGTGGGCTTCGTCGTCTCCCCGCTCGCGCTGCCCGAGCTGCTGCTCGAATCGCTTGCGCTGCTCTTCGGGATCGTTAAGCTCGCTGAAGGCGTTGCCGACCTCGAATCCTCCAATGTAGAACTCGAAGCGCTCGACCCAGTCGGGCTCGTCGGACTTTTGCTTGGAGAGTGGCGAGACGGCGAGTGGGAAGTCGTAAATGATGGTCGGCTGGATGAGGTGGGATTCTGCCACGAGTTCGAAGAGCTCGGCAATCACACGACCGAGGCTCTTCTGGCGATCGCACAGTGTCCCTTCGATTAGCACGAGGATCGCAAAGGTGTTTAACTGCTCTTGGCTCTTGTTAGGTTGAGAGCGTGCAACCTCGTGAGCCGCCGCGAGCCGTATCGTCAGCTTTTGTTCATCCGAAAGCTCTTCGATATTCGGTGTAGCTCCGAAATAGTCAGGCCAGAACTCGATAATGGCCTCGCGCATCGAGTAGCGCCGCCACTTCGAGAGATCGATCTCGTCGCCGTTGAAGTGAGTGATTGTCGTGCCGTTCACCTCCTGCGCGACGAACTTGATGCACTCTTCGGTCAGGTCCATCAGGTCCCAGTAGTTCGCGTAGGCCTGGTAGAACTCAAGCATGGTGAACTCGGGGTTGTGCTGCGTGGAGATTCCTTCGTTGCGGAAGTTGCGGTTGATCTCGTAGACGCGGTCGATTCCGCCGACGACGAGGCGCTTGAGGTAGAGCTCGGGCGCGATGCGCAGAAAGAGATCGAGATCGAGGGCGTTGTGATGTGTGGTGAAGGGCTTGGCCGCTGCGCCTCCGGCGATGGGCTGCATCATTGGCGTTTCGACTTCGATGTAGCCGCGAGAGTCGAAGAAGCGACGCAGAGCGGAGAGAATCTTCGCACGCTTGATGAAGACGTCGCGGACGTGGGTCTCGGCGGGCGTGCCTTCGTTGAGCAGCGTGTTCATGAAGAGGTCAACGTAGCGCTGGCGGTAACGGAGTTCGACGTCGGCGAGGCCGTGGTACTTTTCGGGCAACGCGAGCATGGCCTTGGCGAGGAAGGTGATGGTCTCGGCGTGAACGGTGAGCTCGCCGGTGCGCGTGCGAAAGAGATAGCCGGTGACTCCGATGTGGTCACCGAGGTCGAGGAGCTTGTACAGCTCGAAGGCCTGGTCGCCGACAGCATCTTTGCGGACGTAGATTTGCAGGCGCGCGCCGTTCTGCTGGAGCTGCGCGAAGCCCGCCTTGCCCTGTGCGCGGATGGCCATGATGCGTCCTGCGACAGCGACATTCGGGCGCGAGGACTCGAGATCTTCGGCGGTGGCGTTGTCGTAGAAGCCGCGGATTTCCGCAAGCGTGTGCGTCGCTGAAAAAGAATTAGGGTACGCGGGCTGGCCGAGGGCCTCAATCTGCTTTAGCTTTTCCTGGCGGAGAGCGAAAAGGTTTCGCTCGAAGTCTGACTCAAACACTGGGCTTCCTTGAATGAAATGGCTCTTGCCAGTATAGCGTTGAGGGACGGCCAGCCCACTCAAGCCAACAAGGGGCTTGAATGGGGCACCGTTGCGGCTGCTGATGTATAACAGGCAAGGATGAATGCACCAAATCCGAATCCGGAGCAGAGAAAATCACAGGCCGGCGGTGCCATGGACACTTTTGTGAAGGCGGAGAGCCTGCTGCAGCTCGCTTTCATATTGCCCGCGGCCGTGCTGATCGGCTGGGGCGCAGGGGCGCTGCTTGACCGGTGGCTGCACACTAACTGGATTTATGTCGTAGGGCTTCTCTTCGGCTCGGCTGCGGGACTGGTCGAGGTCGTACGGCAGGCGCTGCGGGCAGGCAACGAGAAGCAGAAATGAACGAGGCGAATCCGCTGTTGAATTTTTCAGATGCCGACTTGAAGGCCACGCTGCGGCGCGCTCTCAGAATGATGGCAGCAATGGCAGTGTTCGGCTTTGGCGTGCTCAACTTCCTTTCAGGCTGGCGTGCGGGGGTGCTTCTGCTTGCCGGAACTCTGGTTTCGGGCACCGGAGTGTACGAATGGCAGCAACTGGTCGGGCACATGAACGCGAAGCTGGATAACCAGAAAACTCCGCGTTCGACAGGCTGGGTTCTGACGACGTTTTTCCTGCGGCTGGGGTTCGCCGCTGCGGTCATCTATGTTAGTCTAAGGTGTTTCAGAGGACCGTATTACGCGCTTGTGGCAGGTCTGGGGCTGGCAGCGTTAGCCTTACTTGTCGAGGTCGCGCGTCAGTCTCGATCCTGAGAAGCAAATCAACGAACCGCAGGAATCATGCAGGACTTACTCGCTTCGCTGACGCGACTGCTGAACCAGATCTTTGCCGGGCCGATCACGGCGCTGCTCACCATGCTGGGCATTCACGTCGCGCGCCCCAACGCGCCAATCAATGACGGGCTTACGCTCGAACTCTGTGTGGCTGCCGCCATGCTGCTCTTCTTCGTTGTTGCCCGCTTCTCACTAAATGTCGAGAAGCCGGGAACGGTGCAAAACGTCGCCGAGGTCGTACATGAGTTTGTAAGCGATCAGGCGGATGCAATTATCGGCCACGGTTTTGAGTCGTTTGTGCCGTACGCGACCATGATTCTGATGTTCGTGCTCAGCTGCAACATGATCGGACTGCTTCCGGGCATGCCGACACCGACGGCGAATCCTTCGGTTCCGCTGGGGATCGCGATTCCCACGTTCTTTTATTACAACTGGCAGGGCTTGCGCGCGAACGGAGTCATCGGCTACATCAAGACATTTCTCGGGCCGATGTGGGCGATATCGTGGCTGATCGGGCCGATTGAGATCATTTCCAACCTGGCTCGCGTGATGTCGCTCACGATCCGTCTTTACGCAAATATGTTTGCGAGCGACCTGCTGACGCTGGTTTTTTTCTCGATGATCCCGATCGGGCTTCCGGCTGTCTTTCTGGGCCTGCATTTTTTCGTCGCGATCATTCAAGCTTATGTTTTCATGCTGCTCACGCTGATCTATCTGGCGCTGGCGGTCGCGCACGAGCACTGAGTTTTAGTTTTACGGCTGGGCGGAGCGCTTCCGCCGCCGTGGCCGCGCCGTGAGCGTGAGGGGGCCAGCACGGTGAGCCTCAACCACCCACTGACGGCAATTCATCAGGGAAGCAGGAGAGAGTATGCGCAAACTTCAGTACGTTTTCATGACGCTGTCGGTGCTGTTAATGGCCGTACCAGCGTTCGCACAAACAAGTGGGGGCGGCACCGTCAGCCTGGTGCCAATCGGCGCCGGCATCGGCATGGCGATCGCCGCAGGACTTTGCGGTCTGGGCCAAGGCAAGGCGACCGCATCGGCCGTCGAGGCCTTGGCGCGTAACCCCGGAGCCCGCGCGGGAATTCAGATTCTGCTCATTCTTGGCCTGGCGCTGATCGAGTCGCTCACGCTCTTCACGCTGGTCATCATCTTCCTGAAGGTGAAATAAGCCCGCGCTCAGGTTTCAGAATGACGAAGGCCTCCGGTGTGCCGGAGGCCTTTTGTCTATCTTGATTGATCCAGACACTACTGAACTGCCGGCAACAGCTTGGAAATGGCTTCGGCTTCGGGACTGTACACGGGATGTCCCCATCCGCTAGCGCTGACGCCGATCATGACTCCGGTCGCGGGAGTGATGTCGTAGACGACCCCCGTTTCGAGCGCATTCGGTATATCACAGGCGCAAAACGGGTGTCATTCAGAGGCGGATGGCAAAATGGCGGAGGATGTGGCCTAGCGGCCCGCAGCGGTCGTTTCCGGTGCGCTGGCATTCACTGACGGATAGGTAGCGGCTCCGGCTTTGGCGACGCCAAGAATTTTGCCGGGCACAATGCCGAGGATGAGTGTGGCCGCGACCGTGATCAACAGAGCGAAGAGCAGGGGTACCGTAGCACGAGGGACCGAAGCGATAGGAGACGATTCCGGCGCCTTGGAGTAGATGGCCGTGGCTACACGCAGGTAATAAAAGGCCGCGATGCCGCTGTTAGCGAGACCGATGACCGCGAGCCAGATGAATCCCGAATGCAAGGCGGCGGAGAAGACGTAGAACTTTCCGAAGAAGCCGCCAGTGAAGGGGATTCCGATCAGCGAAATGAGGAAGAAAGCCATGGCTCCGCCGAGCAATGGCGAACGCCAGGCCAAGCCGCGGTAATCTTCGATGAGGGTGAGCCGGTCGTCGAATCCGCCGACATGGCTGACCACGGCGAAGACGCCGACGTTCATGGCGGCGTAGCTGACGGTGTAAAAGCTCGCGGCGGCAATTCCGTCAGCAGAGAGGGCGGTGAAGGCAACGAGAATGTATCCTGCGTGAGCGATCGAAGAGTAGGCCAGCAGGCGCTTTACATTCTTCTGACGCAGGGCTCCGAGATTGCCCACCGTCATCGAGAGGACGGCGAGCCACCAGACGATTGGGACCCAGTGGGCGTGCAGGGTTGGCAGGGCTCCGTAAAGAATGCGCAGAAGGACGGCGAAGGCGGCGGCTTTCGGCGCGGTGGACATGAGCGCGACAACCGGCGAGGGCGCTCCCTCGTAAACATCGGGAGTCCAGACCTGAAAGGGAACGGCTGAAACCTTGAAGCCGAGGCCGATGAGTATCATGCCGAGACCGATGACCGCGAGCAGCGGCATCTGGCTCGATCCAAGCTTCGCGGCAATGTCGTAAATCGCGGTCGTCCCCGTTGCGCCGAAGATCAGCGCGATGCCGTAGAGGAAGAACGCGGTGGCGAAGGAGCCAAGCAGAAAATACTTGATGGCCGCTTCCGGTCCCTTGGCGCTCTTGCGGCGGAAACCGGCAAGAATATAAGTGGAAATCGAAGAAATTTCGAGGCCGATGAAGACCAGCAGCAACTCGACGGCGCTCGTCATCAAGAGCATGCCGGTTGCGCCGAAGCAGGCGAGCGCGAAGTATTCGCCCAAGCCGCTGGTGGAATCGCTGGTGCTGTCAAGGGCAATGAGCAGCGATGCGAGTACGATGCCGCAGATGAGGACGTAAAAGAAGACACTGAAGGGATCGGTCTGAAAGACGCCAAAGTAAGCGGTCCCGGGAGCGAGCTGATATTGATACAGGCTGGCTACCAGCGCTCCGAGGACACCGAGCACCGCCAACCATCCCAACGATTTGCGGCTGGTGGTGGGTGCAAGGAACGGCTCGACAAGCATGATCAGCGCGCCTGTAACGCAGAGAATCACCTCAGGGAGAATGCGAAGAATGCTGAGTGAGGTATTCATCGCTTCTCCGCGATGGCCGTGCTAGTTACGGTCTGGGTTGAGGAGTTGGCCAGCGAGCTCACTCCTTCATTGATGGCGTGCATCCAGTAGGGGGAGGCGACGCCCATCACCAGCATGAGCAGTGCGATGGGGACGAGTGCGACGTATTCGCGTCCGACGAGATCGGGAGCTGGGCTGTTCGTAACGAATGAGGATTGAGGTCCGTAGAAAATCCGCTGGATCATCCACAGCATGTAGGCGGCGCCGAGAATAACGCCGATGGTGGCTGCGGCGACCCAGCGTTCGTGTCCGGCGAAGCTGCCGCTCAGAATAAGAAATTCGCCGACGAAGCCGTTGAGAATGGGCAGGCCGATCAGCGCGAGCGCGGTGATGACGTAGAAGGTGGCCATATTGGGCAGGCGAGCTGCGAGGCCTCCATACTGCGACATTTCATAGGTGCCGTAGCGCTCATGCAGAAAGCCGACGAGGATAAGGAAGGAGCTTCCGGTGAGTCCCTCATTGAGGGTCTGATACAACGCGCCGTTCAGTCCCGCGAGCGAGAAACTGAAGATGCCCAGGACGCAGAAGCTGAGCGCGCTGAGCATCGCATAAGACACGAGACGCCTCAGGTTGGTCTGGGCCAGGGCTACGCATGCTCCATAGAGAATGCCGATGACGGCGAGGGCGATCATCAGCGGAGCGAACATGCGCGACTGCGCAGGGAAGAGGCCGAGGTTAAAGCGAAGGATCGAGTAGAGGCCAAGCTTCCCTGCAACCACCATGGCCATCGCGCTCGGGGCTTCGTAGATCGTGTCGCTGAGCCATCCGTGCAAGGGGAAAACCGGGACTTTTACTGCGAAGGCCACAAGGAATGCGAGAGCCACCCACCACAAAGCCTCGGGCGCGAAGAGGGCGCTGTTCGTGGTGAGGGCGCGCTGCAACTCCACGTAGTCGAAGGTGCCGGTCTTGGCATAGAGCCAGAGAATGGCGACGAGAAAGAGCGCGGATGGGATGAAGGTGTAGCAGAAGAACTTGAGGGCTGTCTTCGGCCCCCGCTCCGGTCCGAAGATGGCAATGAGGATCGCCATGGGGACGAGAGACAGCTCCCAGAAGCAGTAGTAGAGGAACATATCGAGCGCGACGAAGACGCCAATCATGGCGGTCTGCTGCAGAAGGAAGAAGAAATAAAACTCCTTCGTCCGCTTCTCAATGACATTCCAGGAGGCGAGCACGCCGATGACAGAGAGAAAGCCCGTGAGCACGACGAGCCACATGGACAGGCCATCGACTCCGAGGTGATAGCGAATGGCGGGGCTGACGACCCAGACGTGGTTCTGCTCAAACTGATAGCCCGGCTGCCCATAGGCGAAATGCGCGGGCAAATGCAGGGTAAGGCCAAAGGTGATGAGCGAGACAATCAGGGTCCACCACTGGAGGACCTTGCCTTTGCGAGGCAGCAGCGCCACGACGATTGCGCCGGCGGTGGGCACGAAGGTCGCGAGCGTCAATATGGAATCGGTCAGCACGAATACATTCCTTGTCTCTGTTTCATCGTGGCTTGTTCATTGGTCAAAAGTGCGCCGTAAATCCAAAATAGCTAACGATCAGCAGGACTGCCGCGCCCAGCGCGAGCCAGCCTGCATAAGAGCGAATGTTGCCGGACTGCAGCCGTTGTACGATCGCGCCGAATCCCTGCGCGGTTGCACCGGCAGCGAAACCCGCGCCGTCGATGACTCCACGGTCGATAAGGCCTTTGAGCAGGTGTCGCGAAATAAGCAGCAGGGGCGTGACGATGAGTGCGCCGTAAATCTGATCGACCCAGTACTTGTTGAGCAGCAGAGCATAGAGAGCGCGGAACTGTGTCGCCAGCTTGCCGGGCAGTTCAGGCTTCACCTTGTAGAGGATGTGCACTACGAGCAGACCTAGAAGGCCGATCAGCACGGCCGAGGCCGAAAGGCCGAGCTCGAGGCCGGGACTTTCGCCGCCGGGCGCATGAGCACCGGAGCCGAGCACAGGGTCGAGGAAATGGCCGATCTCGTCGTGGCCGCCCATGGCAGCGGGAACTCCAATAAAACCGCCAATAGTGGCAAGAATAGCGAGTACCACAAGCGGGCCCAGCATGACCCATGGGCTCTCGTGAACGCTATGGGGGTGTTCGCCTTCGATCACCTGCTTGGAGTCAGGTCGAGCGTGGACGGCCGCGCCGTGTTCGGCTAGCTCATGCGATTCGGCGCGGCTTTCGCCGAGAAAGGTTAAGTACCACAGCCGGAACATGTAGACCGAGGTCAGGCCCGCAGTCACCCATCCGACGAACCAGAGGACCTTGCCGAGGCTCCCCGAGATGAATGCCTGGTAGAGGATGTCATCCTTGCTGAAGAAGCCGGCGAAGGGCGGAAAGCCGCAGATGGCAAAGACAGCAGCGGTCATCGTCCAGAAGGTGATTGGGATCTTCTTGCGCAGGCCGCCCATCACGCGCATGTCCTGCTGGCCGCCGAGGGCATGGATGACTGATCCGGCGGCGAGGAAGAGCAGAGCTTTGAAGAAGGCGTGTGTGACCAGGTGGAAGATAGCCGAGGAATAGGCGGCGACTCCGCAGGCGAGAAACATGTAACCAAGCTGGGAGACGGTCGAGTACGCCAGAACGCGCTTGATGTCAGTCTGGACAAGGCCCATAGTGGCGGCGAAAAAGCACGTTGCCGCGCCAATGATGGCCACCATACTAAGTGCAAAAGGCGAGCGGTCGAAGATAATGTGGGTTCGCGAAACCATGTAGACGCCAGCAGTGACCATGGTGGCGGCGTGGATGAGGGCGGAGACGGGCGTCGGACCTTCCATGGCGTCGGGCAGCCAGACGTATAGGGGAATCTGGGCCGATTTGCCAGTCGCGCCGAGGAGGAGGAAGAGCGCGATGGCGGTAAGGACTCCGCCCTGCCACTCGGGATGCTGTGCGATCTGCGAAAAGACCCCGCTATAGCTCAGTGTTCCGAAGTGGGCGATGAGGAGGAACAATGCGATGAGGAAGCCAAAGTCGCCGATGCGGTTTACGACGAAGGCCTTTATGCCGGCTTTGGCCGCCGAATCACGCAGGAAGTAGAAACCGATGAGCAGATACGATGCGAGGCCTACGCCCTCCCAGCCCACGAACATCAGGAGGAAGTTCTCCGAGAGCACAAGCGTAAGCATGAAGAACATGAAGAGGTTCAGGTAGGCGAAGAATCGCCAGTAGCCCTCTTCGTGAGCCATGTATCCGACGGAGTAAATATGGATGAGGAAGCCGACGCCGGTGACTACGAGCAGCATGATCATCGTGAGCTGGTCGAGCTGCAGGGCGAAGTCGGCGTGGAAACTGCCAGTCCAGATCCAGGTTCCCAGATTCTCCACATAGGGCACGGTCAGCGAAGGAAACTGGAACCAGATCCTCGCGACGTGAAGGAAGGGAATAAGGGTTGCGATGAGTGCTATTGCCGTCGCAAACGCCTTGGGCAGTTTGCGGCCAATAAGACCGTTCACCAGAAATCCGGCGAAGGGAACGAGCGGAATCAGCCAGAGATGGAGGGAGCCGGTCATAGTTTCATCAGGTCGATCTCATCGACGTTGAGCGTGTTCCGCGTGCGGAAAATAGCGATGATAATGGCCAGGCCGACAGCTGCCTCGGCTGCGGCCACAACCATCACGAAAAAGACGAAGATTTGTCCGCTGACCTGGTGCCATTGGTGCGCGAATGCGACGAAGCTCAGGTTGACGGCGTTGAGCATGAGCTCGATCGACATAAAGACGGTAATAATGTTGCGCTTGATGAGAAAGGCGGCGACTCCGATAGTGAAGAGGATGGCGCTCAGGATGAGGTAGTAGGAAGTTGGCACCATGCTCATTGCTCCTTTCGCGCCAGCGCTACTGCGCCGAGGATGGCCACGAGGATCAGGACCGAAGTGACCTCGAACGGCAACAGTAGTTCATGGAAGAGGACCCGGCTTAGATCGCTCGTGGTCACGAGATATTCCCCGAGAACTACCCCGCCCAATTGTTCGCGATACGACAGAAAGACGTAGACCAGCAAGGCGAGTAGTGCGGCTGCTCCGGGAAATCCGACCAGGTACGCGGCCTTGCTGCCGTGTGTGCGCTCTTCGCGTCCCGCGTTGAGCAGCATGATGACGAAAGTGAAGAGGACCATGATGGCGCCCGAGTAGACGATGACCTGGGCCGCGGCAAGAAATTCGGCTCCGAGGAGCAGGTAAAGCACCGCCAGGGAGCTCATCACGACGATAAGGGAGAGCGCGGAGTTGATCGGATGGCGTTGAAGCAGGAGGTTCAGGGCTCCCGCCACGCACAAGCCGCCAAAGATGAAGAACAGAACGAGATGCATGTCTTCAGTCGCTCACTCGACAACACAGAACAGCGAAAAGATTCATGAAACCGAAGGACGATTGTAAACCACACTACGTGCCGCGAAGAGCAAGCCAGAGGCTCGTCGCGACAATATTCAAAATTGCCAGCGGCAGCAGGAATTTCCAGCCGAAACCCATCAGCTGGTCGTAACGGATGCGCGGCAACGTGCCCCGCACCCAGACAAAGAGAAACAGGAAGAAGAAGACCTTGGCGGCAAACCAGAAGACCCCTAAGAGGGATTGGACTACGGGACCGCCGTCGGGGAGAAGATTGCCGAAGGGGCTCGACCATCCGCCAAGAAAGAGCAGCGTGGCGACGCAGCTGATGGTGATCATGTTGGCGTATTCGGCCATGAAGAACATGGCGAACTTCATCGAGCTGTATTCGGTGTGATAGCCGGCGGTGAGTTCGGTTTCCGCTTCCGGCATATCGAACGGAGCGCGATTGGCCTCGGCATAAGCGGAGATCAGATAGATAAAAAAGGCTACGAACTGGAAGCCGCCGACGATATTCCAGGAGAGCAGGCCATGCGCGGACTGCCGGTCGACGATATCGCGCAGGCGGAAGGATTGCGAAAGCAGGATGACGCCGACAAGCGACAGGCCGAGAGAGAGCTCATAGCTGACAATCTGAGCGCTCGACCGCAGCGCGCCGAGCAATGAGTATTTATTGTTTGAGGACCAACCGGCAAGCGCAATGCCGTATACGCCGACGGAGGCGACGCCGAGCAGAATCAGCAGGCCGATATTGACGTCGGAAATCTGGAAGATCTGGACCCCGTGAAAGGTTATATCGGGGCCGAAGGGAACCATCGAAATGGATATGAGCGCGCAACTGAGCGCGATGATTGGCGCAAGGATGTAGAGTGGCCGCTCGACGCTGAGCGGCATCAGGTCTTCCTTGAGGAAAAGCTTCAGGCCGTCGCAAAGCGGCTGCAACAGGCCGAACGGGCCGACGCGGCTGGGTCCCCAGCGGTTCTGGATGCGCCCCACGACTTTGCGCTCGAGCAGCACAGTATAAGCAACGCACATCAGAAGGAGCACCGTCACGACGATGACTTTGAGTGCGTTCAGCAGTAGAAAAATCCAGATGTTGACTTCCACAGGGCCTTCCCGAAATACGTTCTCCCACAGTTAGGTTTCTTCTGCTATCGCGTCAGTCGGCTGCCGCCTCCGCGGGCTTCATAAGTATGGTGTGTGATTCGACAACTTCAGTGAGCTTGGCGCTGTATCTGCCCAGTGTGCCCGAGGTGTAGAGCAAGTCGTTCGAGGGCAGGACAAGATCACGTCTGTCTGCACTGGCATCGATCTGAACCAGCTCCGACTTCAGATGCTCGTCGTTTCCGGTGAGCAGATTCAGACGCGGAACATCGTAGGCCGGCACCAGGCGCTGAATCTCGTCGAGTATGGCAAAGGGGTCGAAGGGGCTAAGCTTCGGTTCCAGGTGATTCGCCGCAAGCCACACGGCGTGGCGGTCGGCTTCGCCGGACTGCGCGCCACGGGTTTGGCCGAAATCGGCGCGTACGCCCTTGCCAAAAGGCACGAGTTGCTTAGGATCTGCGCCGAGCTTGTCAGCGAGACGGACGATGATTTCGAAATCGGTGCGAACGCCGGATTTGTCGGCAGCTTTCTTGACGAGTTGCAGATCGCCGTAGGTATTGGTGACGGTGCCCGTTTTCTCATAGAGATTTGCGGCGGGGAAAACCACGTCGGCGAGAGCGGCAGTTTCGGTGAGGAACATGTCCTGGACGATCAGAAAGGTGTTTTTGAGGGCAGAGGGGTCGATGCCGTAGCGGGTGGCCGGGTTTGATCCAACAACATAGAGTGCGGACAGGTCGCCGCGTCCCGCGGCATCGAGCATCTGGACGAGATCGAGACCGGGCTGTGTGGGCAACGCGCTGCCGTACTCCTCGGCGAAATGCGCCGCAGCGGTGACCGGTACGTAGCCGGGAAGCAGATCGGGCAGTAGCCCCATGTCAGCGGCGCCGCGAGAGTTGGCGTAGTCCCCGAGGCAGGCAAACTTTGTGTTGGGCAACGAGAGCCCGAAGTCTACGAGGACCAGGATGTCGCGCCCACGGAACTCCGAACCGAAGGCGACGAGCAGCGACTCTTCCTGCCGGATGGCGTCGCGGAAGGCCGCGCTCGTGTCGTTGGCTTCGAATCCACCATCTTTGCCGGCAAGGTATTCGACGAACGACGCGTAGGCGTCGGCAGGCAAGTCGACGGCGGCCTTGGCCTGGCGGCGAAGCTTGACCTCGGCATGATTCGCGACATAGATGCGCGCGCGATTGTGGCGCACGTTCGTACGAACCTGCCACGCCAGGGCCGGATGCTGGTTCGTCGGATCATTCCCGAGGAGCAGGATCGCCCGTGCGCTGAGGAAATCGCGGAGAGAAGCTTCGCGCCCTGCGTGGCCTTTGAGGGCAGCTGCGAAGGCTGCGTAGTCTGCGGTGCGGTGGTGATCGACGTTGTTGGTGCGGAGGATGGTGCGCGCGAATTTCTGGAGCAGGTAGGTTTCTTCGTTTGTAGTGCGGTTCGAGCCGATTACTCCGATGGCATTACCGCCGCGCGAATCGCGAATCTCTCCGAGTTTTTTGGCGGCGAAGTCGAGGGCTTGCTCCCAGCTCACCGGCGCCAGCTTGCCGTCGGCCTGGCGAATAAGCGGCTTGGTGAGGCGATCCTTATGATTGGCGAAATCGAATGCGTAGCGGCCCTTGATACATAAAAAGTCGCCGTTGATGCCGCTCTTATCGCGATTGTCTCCGCGAATAATCTCCACGCCATCATCGGTCGGGCGAACGCCCAGGGTCGTCTTGCAACCGTCGCCGCAATGAGTGCACACGGTGCCAACGTGGTTCATCTCCCAGGGGCGCGTCTTATAGCGGTAGGTGCCGGAGGTGAGCGCGCCGACAGGGCAAATGTCGATGCACATGCCGCACTCTTCGCAGTCGAGATGATCCTTTTCATTGGGCGCGATCACGCTGGTGACGCCGCGATTTTCCACGCCCAGCGCCCAGACGTCCATGCCTTCGCCGCAGACGCGCACGCAGCGATAACAGAGGATGCAGCGCGGGCGGTCGAAGTAGACCACCGGAGACCATTTCTGCTCCTCTCGGTGCTGCTTTGTCTCGACGTATTTCGATTCGTGCGCGCCATACTTGAAGGTCATGTCCTGCAGTTCGCACTCGCCGCCCGCGTCGCACACTGGACAGTCAAGTGGGTGATTGCCGAGCAGCAGTTCGATGGTTGCTTTGCGGGCCTGCTTGGTTTCGTCGGTTTCGGTCGAGACGACCATGCCTTCGGTGACCGCGGTCGTACAGGCCGTCTGCAGCTTGGGCATCTTCTCCACGCGCACCACGCACATGCGGCACGCCGCCTGAAGAGAGAGGCCGGGGTAGTAACAGAACGCAGGAATCTCGATGCCCGCCGCCCTGCACGCATCAATGAGCAGTGTGCCCGCAGGCGCTGTGAGCTTCTTGCCATCGACGGTAAAGGTTACGTCAGCCATTGCAATCTCTTTCCTCGCGCTCTAAGCCAGCACCGCTTCGTGCTCCAGCGAGTGGTGGTAGGGACATCCCTTGCCGTCCAGATGATCTTCAAATTCTTTGCGGAATTTCTGCACAAAGGCGATGGTCGGCATCGCCGCGGCGTCGCCAAGCGGGCAGAAGGTGCGTCCCAGCATGTTTTCGGCAAGATACTTGATGTTGTCGATGTCTTTATCCACCCCGCCGCCCGCATGCAGCCGGGTGAGCGACTTCTTGAGCCAATCCGTGCCTTCGCGGCAGGGAATGCACCAGCCGCAGCTTTCATGCTGGTAGAACTTCATGGTGCGCAGCGCAAACTCCACCATGCAGACGGTTTCGTCGAGCATGACCACGCCCCCGGAGCCGAGCATCGATCCTGCCTTGCCCACCTGGTCGAAGTCCATGCCGATGTCGATTTCTTCTGGCAGCAATACGGGCGTTGACGATCCGCCCGGTACGACGGCCTTCAGCTTCTTCCCGCCCGGGATCCCGCCGCCCACGTCATAGATCATCTTCTTGAGGTTGTAACCCATGGGCAGCTCATAGACGCCGGGCTTCTCGATGTGTCCGCTCAGGCAGAACAAGCGCGTGCCGCCGTTGCGTTCCGTTCCCAGCTTGGCGTATTCTGCGCCGCCGATGCGGAAGATGTGCGGAACGGTCGCCAGTGTCTCGGCGTTGTTGATAATTGTCGGACCGCCATAGAGTCCGACCACGGCAGGGAAGGGAGGACGAATACGCGGGATGCCGCGCTTGCCTTCGAGCGACTCCATGAGCGCCGATTCTTCGCCGACTTCGTAGGCCCCGGCGCCGGTGTGCGAGATGGCTTCGAAGTCTATACCTGAACCGAAGATGTTCTTGCCAAGGAAGCCCTTCGCGTAGGCCTCGTCGATGGCCTTCTCCATAATCTTCAGCAGGTAGCGGTATTCGCCGCGCAGGTAGATGAAGCCCATCTTCGCACCGACCGCCAGGCCAGCGATGATGGTGCCTTCAATGACCGAGTGCGGGTCGTGCTCGAAGATCAAACGGTCCTTGCAGGTCGCAGGTTCGCTTTCGTCGCCGTTCACCAGCACGTACTTCGGCTTCGCCGACTGTTTGGGCACGAAGGACCACTTCAATCCGGTGGGAAAGCCCGCTCCGCCGCGCCCGCGCAGGCCCGAGGCCTTCATCTCGGTAATGATCGCCTCAGGACCCATGGCAATGGCCTTTTGGACGGACTTGTAACCATCCAGCTCCAGATACTTGTCGATCGAGGTCGCGCCTTTTCCGAAGCGGTAGGAGATGAGCGGCACGACATCCGGATGCGTTGTGAGAAATGCCATGGCTACTTACCCGCCTTCGCGCGATAGTCTTCGAGGAGACTGTCCATTGACTCCGGCGTTAAATTTTCATGAAAGTCGTAGTTGATCTGCACGGCCGGCGCCCAGCTACAGGCTCCGATGCACTCCACTTCTTCGAGTGAGAAGACTCCATCAGGGGTCACGCCTTTGTTGCCGACACCCAGCCGCTTCTTGCAATGCTCGAAGAGTTCGTTACCGCCGCGCAGCATGCAGCAGATGTTGGTGCAGACCTGTACGTTGAATTTGCCGGCGGGCTTGGTGCGCAGCAGGGAGTAATAACTGAGCACGCTCAGCACGTCGCTCTCCTTGATGCCGACGCGCACGGCGACCTCGGCGATTACCGCCGGGGAGAGGTAGCCCACTTCGTCCTGCGCATAGAGCAGCATGGGAATCAGCGCCGAACGCCGCACCGGATACTGCGTCACCAGCTTGTCGAAGCGAGCCGCAAGCTCGGGTGAAAAGATCGTTGTCGTTTCCGTGGCCAACGCTTACTCCTCGTCAAAAACCTTAGCGGTAAATGCCTCAGCTGCTACTTCCAGCTCCAGTTTGCCGCGGCGGTCGCTCAGTTCTACCTGGCTGTCTTCGCCGATTTTGAACTTGCCGCGCTCGAGCACGCGCTCCGGACCGGGATCGTCTTCATACGTTGTCCAGCTTCCTTCGCCGATTGCGGGATCATACTCCAGCACCAGAATTTTCCCCTCACCGCGTAGGCTCAGGTGTCCATCTGCGTCCTCTTCCACAAGGGCATGATCGGAAACCGGCCTGCTCAGATCGTGGGCCGCCACGTAAGAGCGAACCAGCGCCGCGAAGGAGATCCACAGCTCCGCGTATACTCTATTCCCCAGAGTCACGGCCGACATCGCCCTCCCCCTTCTTTTTCTTTGCGTTCTTAGCCTCTGCCTGGGCTTTAGCTGATGCGATTTCTGCTTCTTCGAGAGCGGAAATTTTCGTATAGCCGCCAAGCAGTTGCTCGATACACCACTGGGCAAAGCGAGTTGCGAGAGGGAAGTGCTCCACTGTCTGCGGATCGTCTGCGAAGACTCGGGAGATGCCTGCGCCCGGAGAGTCGATAATACCCCAGTACCCCCGCGTCAATTTCAACTGGCCGTGGTAGAAGATTGCGCTCTCGCGTGGGATCAGTCTCTTGAGCGATGCCGAAGTGAATGCGTAAAAAACAATATCGCTCAGCGTGTCACAGGCCAGCTTCAGATCGAACAGTCCGGCAGAGAGAGTAATGTGATGCGGTTCATCGTCTGAAGTGTGGACTTTGATCCGATCTTTGGCGGGTTCCTCTTCGAGCAGTTCGTTGATCGCGTTGCGAAACTCAGGCCAGAAGGCCCGGACCGCACCGGTGCGCGCCGCAAATTCTTCCTGCTGTGTTTCCACCCACTGCGATTTGTGGAGGAGGGTGCTCACCGGTCGATCTCCCCGAGAACGATGTCGATTGAACCGATGACGGCAACCACGTCTGCGATCAGACGTCCGGCGCACATGGTCTGCAAGGCCTGCAGCGTTGCAAACGTGGGGTTGCGCATGTGAACGCGGTAGGGTTTGGCCGTGCCGTCGCTGACCACGTAATATCCCATCTCGCCGCGCGGTGATTCGATGGCCTGATACACCTCGCCGGCCGGAACCGGAAAACCCTCAGTCACAATCTTGAAGTGGTAGATGAGCGACTCCATCTGGGTCTTCATCTTCTCGCGGTCGGGCAGGACCACCTTGGGCGCGTCGGCCTTGATGTCACCTTCGGGCATGCCGTCGAGCGCCTGCTGGCATATCTTCACCGACTCGCGCATCTCCTCAACACGGACCATGTAGCGCGCCCACACATCGCCTTCGGTAGAGGTAGGGACCTTGAACTGGAATTTCTCGTAGCCCGAGTACGGCATGTCACGGCGCAGGTCCCAATCGACTCCGGATGCCCGCAATGGCGGTCCGGTCACACCGAGCGCAATGGCGTCCGCGGCACTCAGGTACCCGATTCCCTTGATGCGGTGGATCCAAATGGGATTGCCCATGAGCAGGTTCTGATACTCGTCGATCCTTTCGGGCAGGATGTTCAGGAATTTCTGAATACGGTCGAACAAGTCGAGAGGCGGCTCGAGCGCCAAGCCACCCACCCGGAAGTACGACGTCATCATGCGCTGGCCGGAGACATGCTCGAAGATCCGAAGAATCTCTTCACGTTCGCGGAAGGTGTAGAGAAAGACGGTGAGGGCGCCGATGTCCATGGCGTGCGTGCCCAGCCAGACAAGATGAGAGTTGAGGCGCGTCAGCTCATTCAGAAGCACGCGAATCCACTGCGCCCGCTGCGGAATTTCGATCTCGAGCAGCTTCTCGACCGCCAGGCAGTAGCAGAGATTGTTGCTCATCGGGCTCAGGTAGTCGATGCGGTCCGTCATCGGAACCACCTGCTGATAAAACTTCGCTTCGCAGGTTTTCTCGATGCCGGTGTGCAGATAGCCGATGTCGGGGACGACCTTAAGCACGGTCTCGCCGTCGATCTCGACTACCAGGCGCAAGACACCATGCGTCGAAGGATGCTGCGGGCCCATGTTCACGATCATTGTCGTGTCTTTGGAGCCTTCGGTGGGACGGGGTGTAAGCAGTGTGGAGGTCGCGACAAATTCGGTCATCAGCGGTAACCCTCCACGGGATAGTCCTTGCGCAGCGGATGACCTTCCCACTCGTCCGGCATCATAATACGACGCAGGTTAGGGTGTCCGTGAAATCTCACCCCGAACAGGTCCCAAACTTCGCGCTCATAAAAGTTGGCTGAAGGCCACACCGGCGTGATGCTGTCGACCGACGTGTCAATGGAATCAACCATCGCTGCCAGCCGGAGGCGCTCTTTCAAACTGTGCGACAGTATGTGATAGGTGACCTGAAAGCGTGGCTCGCTCGGATACCAGTCGACACAGGTCACGTCTACAAGCATGTTGTAGCCGGCGGCCCGCACGACCTCGCACGCCGTGCGAATCTGGTCCTTGTCGATGGTGAGAGTTAGTTCGTTGCGGTCGAATTTGGCGTCCTGAATGGAGCCTGGTAGGGAAGAGAGAAGTGAGGAAATGGCCTGGTTTTGTGCGTGGGCCTCAAGAACCGCGTCTTTGCTGGGGGTCGCGTTCATCTCGTCCTATAAATCCTATAGATCGCCTTTATCCGATGCCCAGTCAAGGATACCTTTTTGTCGGATGTACAAGAGCCCCACCATCACAAATCCCAGGTAGACCAGCATCTCCCAAAAGCCAAACATAGGCGAACCGGTAATCTTAGGCAATTGGCGATAGATCAACGCCCAGGGCAGCAGAAAAACCACTTCCACGTCGAAGAGGATGAAGAGCATCGCGACCATGTAGAAGCGGACCGAGAAGCGGCCGCGCGCGTCGCCTTCAGCCGGAATCCCGCATTCGTAAGCTTCCAGCTTGGTCTTGAGGTTGCGATGGCGTCCAATATGCCACGACATCGTAACCATGCTGCAGCCCATCCCCACAGCTACCACAATCTGCATCAGCAGAGGGATGTAGTTCCAGCTATATGGATGAGTTTGCATAGAGTCGTCCGGCCTCAGGATGATACGTCAAACGCCTACGCTCCGACTCTAGTTTTTCGCCTGTCAAGAGTCAAGTTTCAGACGACATCATCGTAACTGTAACTCGCGCGCACATTCACGCGTCCAAGTGGGTGGCTGGCGATTTTCAGAAGAAAAGGGAGAAATCAGAATCATGGAAAAAGTGGCACTCTGGGTCATGCTTCAGGCAAAGCCGGGTAAGGAAAACGAACTGGCCGAGTTTCTCAAAAGTGCTGTACCACTGGTTAACGCGGAGCCGGATACGATCTCCTGGTTTGCGCTGCAGACTGGCCCGTCGACTTTCGGCATTTTCGATACATTTCCCGGCGATGCCGGCCGGGATGCACATCTAAACGGAAAAGTCGCAGCCGCACTCATGGCGAAGGCGCCGGACCTCCTGTCAGCGCCGCCATCCATTGAGAAGGTCGACCTGCTGGCCGTCACTCGAAAATAAAGCGCCGCACTGGCCCGACGGCGCATCACCCTTCTCTAGAGCTGGAGGTGCCGCCATGCCATCCTGTACACACCGGAGCCATATCCACAACGTAGTTCCGCGCACTCCGAACGGTTGCGAGGAGTGCCTGAAGCTGGGCGACCGCTGGGTGCATCTGCGCATGTGCCTGGAATGCGGCCACGTCGGCTGCTGCGACTCGTCGAAGAACAAGCACGCGACGAAGCATTTCCACGCGGTCAAGCATCCCATCATGCGATCCATCGAGCCTGGGGAAAGCTGGGGCTGGTGCTACATCGATGACATGGTGCTGGACGTGGGCTAAAGACGCGCGGATGAATGCTCCGGCGCGAGGTTGTTTCCAAATGGAATGGCCAGCCGATTTTGTCCCAAAGTGATACAGGAATCCGAAGTAGGCCTGGCGTCTTCAAGGGCCGCGATTCTCTCGCCGATACAGTGGGCAACTGGAGGATCACGGTTATGATCACCCCTGCCGGAGCATCGATCGATTCTGCCAGCCTGGCCCTGGTCGTACGCTGCAGTGAGCGCTTCGCTCCCTGCGACGATTTTTACCAGGAAAATCCAATTGGCGTCTTTCGCGGATTGGCTTTTGCCATAGTCTTCAACCTCCTGCTCATGCTGACCGGCGTTGCCGGGTGGGAGCTCTGGCGCCTGTTGCGATAAGCTCTGAATCTCCCCAAACTCCCGCATCCTGGGTTTTATCGGCAGGCTCCGTTCTGCTGGTAAATTCAACACATGCAATTCGTCATTAATGGGCATCCGCGTGAGTTTGATCTGGCTGCGGCGGCGAGTGTTGCCGACCTGGTCGCTACGCTCGGCCTCAAGGGCGACCGTGTAGCCATTGAGCACAACGGAAGCATCGTTTCCCGCGCCGACTGGGCTGAAACGGCCGTCAACGAGGGTGACAAGTTTGAAATTGTCCACTTCGTCGGCGGGGGAGCGTAGCGGTGCGGACTCCTTTCCCCTCCCTTCCACTTTTGCTTGGGGTGATTCTCGCCGCGGCCGGTGCGGCTTGTGGGCAGCATTCGCCTCAACCTCCGCTGGCCGTACCGACCTTCATCGTTCCCGGCATGACAACGGGGCAGACCCTCAAGATCGTCGTGTACGGAGACACGCGGTTTACAGAAACGACGAATGACCGGGACACCAACCCGCGGGTTCGTAAGTACCTCGTTCAGCAGATTGCCCGGGAGAAGCCGGGCGCCGTCTTCATGACAGGCGACTTGCCATTCAACGGCGCTGATCCGGCGGACTGGCAGGTGTATCGCGACGAGACGGCCGCATGGAGCGCCGAACATCTGCGCGTTTATCCGACCCTCGGCAATCACGATGTGAAGGGAGGATGGGACGAAGGTGTGCGGAACTTCAACTCCACCTTCCCTGAACTGAAGGGCTACCTCTATTATTCGGTTCAGATCGGCAATGTGTACCTCATCACCCTGAACTGCACCGAATCCTATGGGGAGGGCTCGCCGCAGCGGGCGTGGCTTGGCGCGCAGCTGGAACACCTGCCAAAATCCGTGGACTTCGTGTTCTTCCTCTCGCACATGCCGCTCTACGCCGATCTGCAAAGCCAGGTCATGGCCAGTTTGCCCAATCCGTCTGAGCTCTCGCTGCGGGAATTCATTCTCAAGGAAGCGCCGCAGGTCCACGCGAAGCTGATCGTCGCGAACGGTCATATCCATAATTACGAACGCTTCGAGGTCGGGCAGATCAGCTATATTGTCTCCGGCGGAGGGGCCGCGCTACCCTACTACCTGCTGTTTCGGGGACCGCAGGACTTATACCAGGATCAGTCCTTTCCCAATTACCACTACCTGGTCTTCTTGGTTCACGGAAAGACTGCCGATGCGACCATGAATCGGGTGACCGGTCTGAAAGCGGCTTTGCATCTTGAGGTAAAGGACAAATTCACCTTTACCGCGCCGGAGCCCTAATCCCAGCCGGACCCTGTTCTTTTTGTGTCTGATTTGGCGTGAGTTGCGAACGACGTTTTCCTCTCGATGCGCTTCTTCCGGAACTCATTGGTTGGAAATTGATTCGACGAGAACCCTGCGGAAGGTCTTTGCCAGCAAAGACGCCGTCTCGCCGGTTGACTGAAAAGGCCCAGCTGCGTGAGGCAACCGGGCCCGTTCTTCTTCTAATTCGATCCTGTCGGACGAGAGGGTAATTATCGGCCAGCTATTTTCAGGGGACGCGGATCGAGTTCCTAGCTTAATTCCGTGTCGGAGTGAGTTCCATTGGCTCGGTCAGGCTGAAGGTTACGATTGATCCCTTAGGCACGACGGCTGCACTTGGATGCTGCAGGAGGAGATGTGCGGTAATCACTCCGGCTCCTATCAGCGAGCCCGCCACGGCCCCGCCCGGACCAGCAGCATACGCGCCGATGACTGCGCCGGTGCCCGCGCCTACTCCATACTCGGCGACATTCTTCGCCAGTTGAGACTTCGGCTGGATGCCGCCTTCGCTGTCGGTACGCGTACCCGGCGCTTCAGAGCGCGCCACCTGCGCATAGAGGTGATACGCCGTTCCGTCAGGCAGCAACACCAGATCCGGGCGCAGGCGTAGCGTGGCAGACGAACCAAAATGATGGCCCTGGCTTACGCCGATCACGCGGCCCTTCAACTCTGACCCGGCGGGAATGATCACGCTCCCATCCTTGTACACATCTTTTACCACTTCACCCTGGAAGGGCGAACCTACTGAGGTTTCTCTGGTCGAGAGCTTATCCGCAATCTTTACACGGATATTCGTGCCTTGCCCAAGAGCATTTCCGCTGGAGGGGACCGCGCTCACAATGTCCTCGTCGGCAGTCGGATTCGGTCGCGTTTGCAGCGTGGCCTCGCTGCTTGCCGCGGGCGCAGCGCTTTGGCCCGGAACCGAACTGACGATATCGTAGTCAGGGTTGCTGGCGGACGCGGAAGTTGGAGAGGATGCAGGAAGAGTATTCGCAGGGGGAGGAGCAGGTGCCGCTGTCGCCGTCGGGGGCGCTGTGTCGGGAGCAGTAGCCGGAACATCCGGCGATGGCTTGGCCGGGGGCGGAGCGGGCTGTGCATCCGGATTTGCGACAATCGTGCTGTCCGGCGGGGGCTGCGACACGCCCGAATATGGATCTGCAGTCGTCGCCTCCTGTGCAAAAGCCACGCCCGATACCATCAGAATCGCCGCCAGCGATGCAAGGGTCCGTCGATTGCCATTGGAGAGTTTCGTCATAACCACCTCATTCGGTTGAATTCGCCGCTTCGCTCCACGAAGCGCAGGCTTCGCCCATAACAATCCCCGCCACCACTTCAAACACAAACTCCTGCGTGCAGTCGCGGTCCTTTGTTCAACTATCAAGCCTAGCTGAGCTTTCCCCGCCAAACCAGTACGGAACTGGATTACGAACCATAACGGTTACCCATCGCAATCAGTTACTTCGCAGTGCTTGTTCATCCGGCCGCGGCCTGCTCTTTGTTAGAATCTCCAAGGGCACCCCGAAAAGACTGAACTACGTATAAATGACAAGTTTTATCGACACGATCGGCGGAATGGCCGGTGAATCCATCCCTGTAGACCGCCGCCCCAAACTCAAAGATCGCTTACAGCACCAGGTTTCAAGGAGTGACATGACGGAGATTGCTGCAATCCATGCGCGCGAGATATTGGATTCGCGCGGAAACCCCACCGTTGAAGCCGATGTTGTCCTCGAAGGTGGCGCGATTGGCCGCGCGGCAGTTCCCAGTGGAGCCTCCACGGGCGAGCACGAGGCCGTGGAATTGCGCGACGGCGACAAGGCGCACTACCTGGGCAAGGGCGTGTTGCAGGCCGTCGAGAATGTCGAGAGCGTTCTGGCTCCCGAACTGACCGGCATGGACGCGGCGAACCAGCGTCTGCTCGACGCAACTATGATCGCCCTCGATGGCACTCCCAACAAGGGCCGCCTGGGCGCCAACGCCATCCTCGCCGTCTCTATGGCTGCCGCGCGGGCCTCGGCAAAGGCGCTCGGTATCCCGCTCTATCGCTACCTGGGCGGGGTCAACGCCTCTGTTCTGCCGACGCCCATGATGAACATCATCAATGGCGGTGCGCACGCCGATAACAACGTCGATTTCCAGGAATTCATGGTGATGCCGATCGGCGCCGAGCGTTTTGCCGATGCACTGCGCTGGGGCGCGGAGGTCTTTCACACACTCAAGGGTGTACTGAAGAAGCGCGGCTACGGCACTTCGGTTGGCGATGAGGGAGGATTCGCTCCTTCGCTCAAGTCGAACGAAGAAGCCATTGAAGTGATCCTCGAGGCCATCGAACTCGCGGGCTACAAGCCAGGCGAAGACATCGCCATCGCGCTCGATCCCGCCGCCAGCGAGTTCTACGACAAGGAGTCGGGCAAGTACGTATTCAAAAAGTCCGACAAGCGCGAGCTCACCAGTGAAGAGATGGCGCGCTTCTACCAGGACTGGACCCGGCAGTATCCCATTGTCTCGCTCGAAGACGGACTCGCCGAAGACGACTGGGTGGGCTGGAAATATATGACCCAGTTGATGGGCGAGCGCATTCAGCTGGTGGGCGACGATCTGTTCGTCACTAATACCGAGCGCCTGCAGCGGGGAATCGAAGAGGGCATCGCAAATTCCATCCTCATCAAGGTGAACCAGATCGGCACCATCAGCGAAACGCTGGAGGCCATTGAGCTGGGCCGCCGTTATGGTTACACTTCCATCATTTCGCACCGCAGCGGCGAGACCGAAGACACGTTTATCGCCGACCTCGCGGTCGCCACCGGCGTGGGCCAGATCAAGACCGGCTCCGCCTCACGCACTGACCGCATCGCCAAGTACAACCAGTTATTGCGTATCGAAGAAGAGCTCGGCCAGGCCGCCGAATTCCTCGGCCTCGAAGCTGTCAACTTCGGCGAGTAGACACCAACAGCGCGTCCGGCTTTGCAAGGGCTGGCGCGCTCCCTTCATTTCTTCATCGGAGTATTCATGCGTAAAGCTTCACTGGCACTCAGTTGTTTCCTTCTGGCGGGCACTGTCCTCGCCCAGCAGGCGCCCTCGAAAACGCCGTCCTCAACTCCAGCCGCCGCTCCCTCGGATTCAAAAGCTCTAGCTGCCTCACCAGCTCCGGCCAACCCCCTCACTGACGCACAGGCCAAAGATATGCTTGAGATGACCGGCGCCTCTGCAATGAAGGAACAGTTGCAGCACACCATGATGAACTACTTCAAGACCAACATGCCGTTCCTGCCGCAGGACGTATCCACCGATCTCGAGGAGTCGTTTCAGAAGCTGGATTTTGATACTCCGATCATCGCCATCTACAAACAGCACATCTCGACGGAAGACGCCACGGCCATCATCGCGTTCTACAAGACGCCCGCGGGCAAAGATATGATGAAGGTCATGCCCGAGCTTCTACAACAATCGCAGCAGGTCGGCATGCAGTTGGGCCGCAAGACAGCGCAGGAAGTCATTCAGCGCCATCGCCCCGAAATTGAAGCCGCCGCAAAGCAGTATCAGGAAGAACACGCGCCCAAGCCTGCGCCGTCTTTGACCACACCCTCTCCAGCTGCGCCCGCTGCAGCTCCGGCCGCCAAGCCGGCCACACCTTCGCCCAATACCGCTGCGCCGCAGCCTCACTAATACCGAATGATGGGGCCGGATCTCGCATCCGGCCTCATCGCGCCAGGAAACAAGGGCAGGGGAGCAAGAGTGCCGATCCACAAGAAACCCATCGTCCTGACCATCCTCGACGGATGGGGCTACAGTCCTCAGGTTGAGAACAACGCCATCGCTCTGGCCCGCAAGCCCACCTACGACAAGCTGCTCGCCGAATTCCCGAACACGCTCCTCCATGCTTCCGACCATTTTGTCGGCCTGCCTGACGGGCAGATGGGCAACAGCGAAGTCGGCCATCTCAACATCGGTGCAGGCCGCGTCGTCCGCATGGACATCACGCGCATCGACGCGTTGATCGCAAGCGGCGAGTTCTTCACCCACCCCACCATCGTTGCGGCCTTGCAGCGCGCCCGCGCAGGCGGACTCCAGCTGCACCTCTTCGGCCTGCTTTCCGACGGCGGCGTGCACTCCCATCAGAATCATCTCTACGCGTTGCTGAAAGCCGCGAAGCAGCAGGGTCTCGAACGCGTCTTCGTGCACGCCTTCATGGATGGACGCGACACGCTGCCCACTTCAGGAGCAGGCTATCTCGCGCAGCTCGAACAAAAGATGCGGGAATACCAGATCGGCACAATCGCCTCCGTCTCAGGCCGCTATTACGCCATGGACCGTGACCGGCGCTGGGAGCGCGAAAAGCTTGCCTTCGAAGCCATGGTCAAAGGCCGGGCCCAGGGCGGAGCCCACGCTGACGCCATAGCGCGCGTGGAGGAGTCTTACAACAACGGCATCACAGACGAGTTTATTGTGCCGTTCGTGGTTACAGATGAGCACGGCAATCCCAACGGAGTCATTCGCGACGACGATGTCTGCATCATGTTCAACTACCGCGCCGACCGCGCCCGGCAAATCACCCGCGTGCTCGCCCGAAACAGCACCCTCACGAAGAACGCAGGCTCCGATCTGCCGGGTGCCGAAGATCTCGACAACACGATTCCACGCGCTGAGGTTCCCCGTAATCTGCACTACGTCTGCATGACGCAGTACGACAAGCTCTTTACGCTGCCCCTGCTCATCCTGCCGGAATCCATGGAGAACCTGCTCGCCAACCTGCTCGCGCAGGCCAGCCTCCGCAATCTCCGTGTCGCCGAGACGGAGAAGTACGCCCATGTCACTTACTTCTTCAACGGCGGCATCGAAACACCCTTTCCCGGCGAAGATCGCATCCTCATCCCATCGCAGAAAGTCGCGACCTACGACCTCGCGCCCGAGATGTCCGCCGCCGGAATCGCCGACACCGTCGTCAAGGCCGTCGAAGACACAGCCTTCGACCTGGTCGTCGTCAACTTCGCCAACGCTGACATGGTGGGCCACTCAGGGCAGCTCCTGCCCACGATCAAGGGAGTCGAAACCGTCGACGCTTGCCTGGGCCGCATCTATCAGGCGATTCGCCAGAGCGGCGGTTCGTTGCTGGTCACGGCGGACCACGGCAACGCCGAGATGATGGTCGACCCCATCACCGGTGGTCCGCACACCGCGCACACCACGAACCCCGTGCCGTTCCTACTTGTCACGGAAGACGCAAAGAACTATACCCTGCGCACCGACGGCTCGTTGCGGGATATCTCGCCCATTCTGCTGGCCATGCTTGGTCTTGAAAAGGCTGTACAAATGACCGGCAGCGATCTCCGGCAGCGGATCGGCTAGAACCGCATCGGAATCACTTGACGGGAACGAATCGCACTGCGTAGCCGCCTCCTGGCGCGAGCTTTGCTTCAAGATGCGAAGCGCGCGTCACGACTTTTTTCTCGACCTGGACAATCTCCGGATGCTTGTCCGCGTCCGGGGCGTCCGAATAGATCGTGGCGGTAAACTCTCCTGCGCCCAGAAAATCGAGCGGCAGGTTCAGTTGCCGTGCGTCCCAGTTGGTAAGGCTTCCCAGGAACCACTCTTTGCCGTGACGTCTCGTGATGGTGATAAATTCGCCAGGCCTGCCATTTAATACTCGCGTCTCATCCCAGGTGGCCGGCGTATTCCGTATGAATTCGAACGCGGGCTGGCCCTCATACACTTTTGGCCAATCAGCCACCATCTGAATGGCAGCCTGGTAGACCGCGTACATCGCTAACTGGTGCGCTCGCGTACCCATCGTCATTGGCGATTCCATGCGCGGCACGAACTCATCACGCATTACGTTGTGAAACGAGCCCGGAGTGTAGTCCATTGGCCCCGCGAGCATGCGCGTGAAGGGCAGCGTTGTGTGATGGTCGGGGTTGTCACGGCTGCCGGCTTTGGATTGTTCCATGCCGAGCACTCCCTCGTAGCCCAGGACATTGGGAAAGGTTCGCTCCAGACCACTCGGCTTCGTTGCCCCGTGAAAGTCCACCATCAGGTGATGCTCGGCGGCAGCCTTGGCAACACGGTAGTAGAAGTCGATGCCATGTTGGTCGTCGCGCTCGATGAAATCGATCTTGATCCCGGCGACGCCCCACTTTTCATACAGAGGGAAGGCTTCCTCCAACTGCGCATCCACGCTCCCGTAGTACAGCCAGATCCAGACCTTGACGTTCTTGGCAGCCGCATAACGAACCAGCTCGGGGATATCCACTTTTCCGTTCATCTGCGTGATGTCGCGGCCTGACCATCCTGCGTCCACCAGCATGTACTCAAACCCAGATCGCGCTGCAAAATCCACGTAGTACTTCATTGTTTCGGTGTTGTAGGCAGGCTTGCCGTCTGAGCCGAGGGAGCCGCTCCACCAGTCCCAGGAAGCGCGCCCGGCGTGAATCCAGGAGGTGTCCGCTACTTCACTCTCGGGGCTGAGACTTGTGATAACGTTCGACTCCACAAGCCTCCCCGGCTCGTCGCCCACCAAAGA
>JABCZC010000050.1 GCA_013289875.1 Acidobacteriota bacterium
TGCGCCAGCGAATCGTAATGATCACTCGCGTGCAGGCTCTGCGCCGGCTTGCCGGAATAAGATCGTGCAGGCGTGGTGAGAAATACGGGGAGCGGGGATCGAGGCAGGTCAGTGCCTCCGAAGCCAATGCCGAAAACAGCGGATACGGATACGGAACCGCATCGCGGCCTGGCTCTTTGCGATAACAGAGCAATTCACCTGTCGGTAGCTGCTGACGCAGCAACCATGGCAGTGAACGCAGGAGAAATGCCTCCATTTGCCAGGGCGAGAGCCTGGCGGGCGCTGTGATCGTAGCCGTCACAACAGTGCCTCCCGCAGTACTTCCCGCGCTGTATCGTCGGCTTCGGGCGTGCGCGAGCAAAGCTGCACATACTTCACCAGGTTGGAGTTCTCCCATTCACGCAGACGACGACGCCGATGCTGCCAGATCGCTACATCGTGGGCGCTGTTGCTGCTCGGCAGGCGCGGCAGCAACTCGTGGTAGACGTTATCGTCGAAGAGCACGAGATATCCGGGAGAGGCCTCTGCCAGCGACTCGAGTAGAGCGGCCTGCGCGTTGCGGCAACGCTCCCACGCCGCAACCCATGCTGCATCTTCCGACTCGTCACCCGGAGACAATTTCGATGCTAGTAGCTCTCGCAACCGCGCCGCCGCTGACGCAAGTTGTAGTACACAGTGAAGGCGCGGGCGTGCGCCGCATCCGTGTGCGGGGACCGCATCCACGTCCATGCTGCGGTCAAGCGCGTCACGCAGCAGACAGCGGATTCCGAAAGACACCTCATCGAGGCTCTGGGTCGAGCAGAAGTAGAAGCTCCTGGGGGAAGGTGAGCGCCAGTTCTCGGTGTTTTCGCGACCTAGAACCACCGTCAATTTGCGATAGAGCTGTGCAGCGTGGGCTGGAAAAGAATCCGCCGTCACCACAACATCAGCGCGGTTGCTGAAGAGGAAGATATCGCCGATGGTCAATGTCGTTCCCGGCTTGTCGGCGTGATACGGCACCTCGCATCGAACGCCCTTCCTGCCTAATGCCTCCACCCTCCGCGCCATGGCGAAGGCCAGGCTGCGCGTCGCCAGATTCGGTCCTGTGTTGATCACAAGGCGTACCGGCTGCTCAAGTTCGGGCGGCAGCATCGAGGCCAGTAGCTCGCTCCAGTAACGTTCCGACGGGTCTTCTTTCGAGGTGAATGCGTTGATAAAGAAAATCAACTCATCCGGATTTGTTGCCTTACCGCGCTCCTCCGAGCGGATGAGCGCTTCCGTGCTCAGATCCTCCGGAGCCCCGAGCCAGTGCATCATATGCCGCATGCAGTCGTAAAAGTTGTCGAAGTTGGGTTCCGCCACCGGCATGCGCCACTGCCGCTGGCGCACCTTGTCCAGCACCAGCATTTGCCGCGGTCCCAGCGACAATTCAATGTAGCGGCTGACGGTGGGCTCGAAGCACATGGCATTCGTCAGGCCTGGCGTCTCGAAGTCAACCACCATGAGCAGGTCGAAGCTGTCCGACCGCACGCACTTCAACAGGCCCTGCATGTCTCCGTACGGTCGCGCTGCATCTACACCGTCAACGCGATCCCAAACCTGCGGGTATGACGATGCAACCGTGATCTGAACTCCGGGTGTCACGGCTAGAATCGCTCGCAAAGCGCGCGGCAATGAGAACGTGATGATCTCGTCTCCAATTCCGATCGCCGGTCCGATGAGCACCAGTACGCGCTGTACCTCGGCAAAAAATTCCGCGTCCGTGCTTTCTTCAGTCGAGACAAAGGTTCGCGGAAGGAGGGGATCGCGATAAATGCGCACCACCCGCTGGATCACCGGCGCGAGCCTGACCAGGTTCGCCGGTGTGAGTGTCCGCAGCATCTCGGCGACTTTGGCCAGAGGCGGATGCGCCTCATTTGCGAAGAGCGGAATCAAGGTCTGCAGGCCCGCGACTCGCGTCGCTCGGTAGTGGAGATTACTCTCACTGATCGGGCGCCGAGCCAGAAAGTAGAGGTACCTGCCAAAGAGGACGACAGGCAGAACGAGCTCCGGGCCCTCATGCTGCAGGCTCTTAAGCGTCGTCGCCATTAATTGATCCGGCACAGCGAGCGGATGAGCCACTCTTTGCGGGGCTCAGCATCCAGGACGACGATATAGCCGAATCGGAGAGTCTCCAAAGCGTCACGGAACTTGTTCCGGTAATCAACTTGCAGCGTCACGTGAATCAGAACTCCCAGGGGATGGAAAATAGGGTCAGGAATCTCAGTCATGCTGATTCGCAATTCCGGTCCGCGCCACTCATCGACCATTCGTTCCAGCCACAGCTTGAGAGCGTCGCGATCGAAGTCGATATCTCTCTCGAAGGCGTGGTAATCCTCAGCCACGCAGAGTATCGCCTGCTCTACGTCTGTTCGCTCGATTGCATGTACGAAGCGGAAAAGGCATTCGACGGCCGCAGCCGCGGCATCTGGATCCCACGCTTCGTCGTTCTCTTCGATCTCCTGAACATTGACAGCGATGCCGGGAAGAGCAGTTGCGGCTGCGCTGCCTTGAAAATATGTTTCCCACACTCCAGCCGTGCCGAACTCAGTCAGCGGAGATACGGCCGTCTCTGGTTCCCATGCGACCAGCAGGTCCGTTGCGCACATCACGCCCGGCAGTTCCTCGAAGTGGCTCTCGGGCACATACCACGGTTGGAGAAGAGAATTCGCCGGGGCCTGTCCCCGCGCGTTGTCCCCGTCCAACTCCCCGGCTTCCTGCGAATGCATCGGATCCATGAGCTTGCTCCGAAACTCAGGCTTGTTAAAGCACACTCAGTCTTGAGCAAATGCGCGTGGAAGTCCAGTGGCTTGTGCATCCTGGCTTCGAAAGCCATGCTCCGTCTCGGATGAGACGCCGGTCTTTGCCGTTGACACGACACAGGATGCTTCATACGATTAGCCCGAACCTGAGATTGATCTCCGGCCTGCCCCCAAGGTCTATTCAGAACCACGCGGCTCTCGCGGGACAGGACGAGTTCACTCGCTTGGAGCCATCATGATCCAGCCCACGCCCGTGCGCCGTCCTCTGTGGATCCGCACACTTCTGGTCGCGGGTCTCGCCTTCCTCGCCGTGTGGAAGGCGTTACAGCTACCTCGACGAAAGTGGCCGCAGCCGATGCGCGGCATCCTTCAGAACTGGACCTGGGGGATGTTTCGTGTGGTCATGGGATCCTGGATCACGCGTGCCTACATCGATCAGCCTTGCACGCTGCGCACGCCCCAGCCTCTCATTCCCAAAGCATCTGCAGACCCCCGCTATGCACTCTCCCCGAGCGATCTGCAATTCTTCTACGACAACGGCTATCTGGGTCCGTATCCCGCGTTTTCCTCCGGGCAGATTGAGCAGCTTGCCCGCTCGCTGATGCTGCGGCGCACGCAGCCCTCCTACCTTTACGGCTTCCCTACCGACCGCGATCTCCACTTCGAAGATGATCTTCTCCTCGAATTTCTGGCGGAACCAGCCATTCTCGAGCGCGCGGCTCAACTGCTGGGCCCGGATCTAGCTTGCTGGCGCTCCCAGGTATTCTTGAAGCCCCCCGGAGGAAGCGCGATTCAATGGCATCAGGCAAGCACCTACATGATGGAGGATTACCTGGAACCAGCCCTTCATCCGCCCGATCGCAATGAGCTTTTCCAGCTCACAATCTGGATTGCGTTGGACGACGCCACTCGCGAAAACGGCTGCATGCAGGCCTATCCCGGAAGCCACAAAGAGATCCGTACCATCCGCTTCGGCGGTAACGAAGGCTTCTACAAGGTGAACTTCACCCTCGAATTCGAGTCGCGCCCCGAGGACGCCGTTTCGCTCGAAGTTCCCGCCGGACACTTCATTCTCTTTTCCGAGCGCGTCATTCACGGCTCCGGACCGAACACCAGCACCAAGCGCCGCATGGCAGTCAACTTCCGCCTGATCCCCCCGAACGTCAGAGTTTATCCGGATCAGCGCACGCATCGCGCCATGCACATGGGGCAGGTCTACTCGCTGGACAGGTGGTCTCTCCTGCTCCTTCGCGGAGAGGATCGCTACGAGCTCAACAAAACGAAACGTCTCCACCGGCAGCCGGTCACGGAGGTCCAGGGCGAGCCAACCGCCCTGGTGAGTTGACGCATGCGAATCCTGGTGCTGACCGCCGATCTTCCGCCGGACAATTGGTCCGGCATCGGGATTGCCGTTGCCCATCAGACACGGGCCATCGCCGCCCTGGGCTACGATGTAGACATCCTGACCACCGCTCCCCGCACAGAAATCCCGGGAGTTCGCGTTCATCCGCTTCCGAGAGATCGCTTCCCGGCGGACCTGCCTGGTCCAGACTGCATTCACCTTCATTCGCTCGCGCTCAGTGAACTCGCTCTGCAACTCCGATCGCGGCTCGCCGCCCCGCTTTTCTACACGGCCCACTCTCTGCTTGAGCGCGAACTGCAGGAGATAGCCGATGCCGGACCCTGGCAAGAGCTACAGCAGCGCATCTTCAAAGCTGCCGATCACACTTTCTTCCTCACCTCGATAGAACGAGAGCAGGCAATCGCCGATTTTCCGCGACTCGCGCAGCGAAGCAGCGTCCTCCCCAATGGCTTACCCCCATCCACTGCCGCTGGTTGTAGCGAGGCTCGGATGAGATCACCACTCATCCTCTACGCCGGCCGCTTTGCGCGCAGCAAGGGCACGGATATAGCGGCAGCAACCATGTCCGCTCTGCTCGACAGCTTCCCGACATTGCACTGTGCGCTCATCGGCGGCCACAATGTCGATAGCATATTCGAAAGCTCTATCGCGGACCTCATAGCTCGCTATCCTGATCGCGTCACCGCGCCGGGTTGGCTGCACACCGCTGAACTCGAGTGCTTTTTACGCCGGGCTGCGTTTCTCCTGATGCCCAGCCGTTACGAGCCATTTGGCATGATCGCTCTCGAGACCATGCGACTCGGAACGCCCGTCCTCGGAGCCGACATCGACGGCCTTCGAGAGTTGCTGACGCCAGGCTCGGGGGGTGTGGCAGTCGCCAGCCATCACGTCGACGAATGGGTGGAGGCCGCGAAAGCCCTCCTGCTCGATGATCTGCGCCGCCGCTTGCTCAGTGCTGCGGGGCCGCTCTTTGTTGACCGCAACTACAACATCGCGGATCAGGCGAAGAGACTGGTGGCGCAACTCCGGCTGCACCTTACTCATTCTGGGCCGCGCCCCATGCGCTCGCCGGAGTGTGCGCATGTGGCTTAGAGATCGCGTGGCCTTCATCACCGGAGGCACGCGCGGCATCGGCCGTGCTACGGCGCTGCGCTTTGCGGCGGAACGTCCGGCGCACATCGCTCTCGGATATGTTCTGGACCACGACGCGGCGCGGGCGACCGTTGCCGAAGTGCAGGCACTCGGCGTGGATGCTTATGCCATATGCGCGGACGTTGCCCACGAAGACCACTTACGCTGCGCATTTGAGCAGATAGCCGGGCGTCACGGGCGGCTTGACGTGCTCGTGAGCAATGCGGCTCGCACCTCCTTCGGCCCCTTGCTCGACCTGACCCCGCGCACCTGGCAGCGCGTCCTCGATCTCAATGCGCGCGCCTTCCTCATCGGAGCCCAGCTGGCAGCCGATCTTATGTCTGACGGCGGGCGCATCATCGCTCTCAGCAGTCTGGGCAGTCGCCAGTGCATTCCAGGATATGGTGCTCTGGGCTCGTCCAAGGCCCTCATCGAGAGCCTCGTGCGTTACCTCGCCGTCGAGCTCGCCCCCCGCGGCATTCATGTCAACGGCATCTGCGGCGGCCTCGTTGATACCGGCAGCACTCGCATGCTCCCCGATTTCTCCGAAGCCGCAGCAAAAGTTGTCGCGCGCACTCCCGCAGGTCGCATTGCCCAGCCGGACGATATAGCCGCCGCGATCGCAATGCTCTGTTCAGCCGATGCCAATTGGATCTGCGGTCAGACCATCGTGGCTGACGGTGGATACTCGCTCCAAGGATGACCTGCCATGCCTCGCCTCGCCGGACTCGTCGCTCTCGTCACAGGTGCCTCACGCGGTATCGGCGCAGCTGTCGCGCGTCAGATGGCAACGGAAGGCGCGGCCGTGGTGATTAACTATCTGGAGCGTCGAAGTGCGGCGGAGGCACTCGTTGAGGAACTTGCAGCGTCCGGCCACATCGCGCTTTGCCATCAGGCCGACGTTTCCGATCCGGCGCAGGTACGCGAAATGACCGCTGCCATTCTTCGGCATCTCCAGAATATCGACATTCTCGTCTGCAACGCAGGCATTCTTCGCGACGGGCTGGCGACGGGCATGCCTGTCGAGGATTGGGACGACGTGCTTCGGGTGAACCTCCGCGGCCCCTTTCTCTGCATCCGCGAAGTTCTCCCCCACATGGTCGCGAGGCGCAGCGGCGTTATCGTGAACATCGCTTCCGTCCACGCCCACTCTGCCGGAAATGGACACTGCAACTACGCCGCGTCGAAGGCGGGTATCCTTGCACTCACCCGCTCCCTTGCGCTCGAAGTCGCGCCGCGTGGAATACGTGTCAATGCAGTCTCCCCAGGTCTGATTACCACGGATATGACTCTCGAATTGCGCAACAACGCCGAGGACACGCTGCTAAAACAAATCCCCATGCGCCGATTTGGAGATCCCGCCGACGTCGCGCGCGCCGTTGCCTTTCTTGCCTCGCCCGATGCCGGCTACATCACCGGCGCCACCCTTCAGGTCTCCGGAGGCCTTGGTTTATGACTGCTCTGCCCGCTTCTTTCTCCACGCCCTTCGCTCACAGTGTGCCAGACGTAGAACAGCGCGTCCTGCTGGTCGTGGCGCGCTCACTCGATCGCGACCCCGCCACCATCGATTTGAACTCGCGCCTCTTTGTCGACCTGGATGCGGAATCGCTCGACATGCTCGACATTGCCTATAGCCTGGAGCGAACCTTTTGCATTCGCATGCCGCGCGTCAACCTGCTTCAACGTGCAAGCGATCTCTTCAGCGAACAGGCGATTCTCAAGGACGGTATCGTCACCGAAACCGGTATGGACCTGATGCGCCGCTCTATGCCCGAGATACCAGAAAATTGGATCAAGCCCGGCATGCGAGTCTATGAC
The DNA here is from genome assembly GCA_013289875.1 of Acidobacteriota bacterium. Classification (GTDB taxonomy): domain Bacteria; phylum Acidobacteriota; class Terriglobia; order Terriglobales; family Acidobacteriaceae; genus Silvibacterium. The sequence goes on from JABCZC010000050.1 coordinate 7,093, forward strand.
TTTCGCCTGCTCATCACAGTCGAGTCGCTCGCTCGCGTTGTGCATCGTTGTTTGGAAGCGGTAGCCCGGCTTTGCTGTTCGCAGTGCGGCGGAGCTGCCGTTCCAAATTCCGAGTTCTCGATGGCCATGATCTGCGCAGACTGCGGCCACACTATCGAACTTCCTTCCGGAGAGCATCTCCTCGTCGACGATCTGCGCCGGGTGGGAGAGGAGATGCATCTTCCGATCGTCGGCGAGCCGGCATGATCGCAGCGAACGAGCATCGACGGGTAGTCATCACCGGCCTGGGTGCGGTCACCGCGTTTGGCCGCGGCGCGATGCAGACCTGGCGCGCCATCGTCGACGGCAGATCCGGCGTCACTGCTCGCCACCCCTTCGAAAATAGCGCCAACCCATTGCAGGTAGCGGGCTACGTCGATATTGCCTGCCTTGAAGGCTTCGGCAACGAGAAATACCTGGGCCGCGCCGCACAGTTTGGCCTCGCCGCCGGACTCGATGCCTACGTCGATGCGGGGCTGACGCCAGGCACTCCGCACGCGCAGAAGATTGGGGTCTGTCTTGGCGCTTCGACCTTTCCCGTCATCGAAGATCGGCTTGATCGGCTTGGCAGCCTGCTCGACGGCTCGCGGTGGAACGCGCAATGCTATGCGCAGCTCTGCCGCGAGCGGCCTTGGCTGCTCACGCAGAGCGATGCCGCCTCGATTTCGTCGCTGCTTTCCGATCGGCTCGGCTTCGAAGGTCCCTCGCTTACCGTGCAGGCTGCCTGTACCTCTGCCACACAGGCCATTGGACATGCTTTCCATTCTCTGCGCGCCGGCCAGGCCACCGTGATGCTGGCCGGAGGCACCGACAGCATGCTGTCCATGATGTGCGTTACAGGCTTTGCGCTCCTCGGCAGTCTGGCTCAGCGATGGAGCTCACCCGCACAGGCGTCGCGCCCCTTTGATCGCACGCGCGACGGCTTTGTGCTGGCCGAGGGAGCCACCGTTCTGGTGCTTGAGGAGCTGCATCACGCCCTCGCCCGCGATGCCCGCATCTATGCGGAGTTGCTCGGCTACGGCTCCTCCTGCGACGCCTATCGCCTTACTGACATGCAGCCGGAAGGTCGTGGCGCCGCGCTCTGCATGCAGGCCGCTCTTCGTGATGCCCAGGTTCTCCCCGAAGAGGTCGGCTACATCAACGCGCATGGCACAGCCACGCCGCTGAATGATCGCATCGAGACGCACGCGATCCGTCAGGTCTTCGGAAGTCACGCGGACCACGGCCTCGCCGTAAGCTCTACCAAATCGCAGCTCGGACATCTCCTCTGCGCCGCTGGTGCGGTCGAGCTGATGGTGACCGCGCTCGCCCTACACGACAAGATCCTTCCTCCGACGCTCAACCTCGAGAACCCGGATCCCGAGTGCAATCTCGATTACATCCCCGGCTTAGCGCGTCCCGCCGCGGTGAATGTGGCAATATCTAATTCCTTCGGCTTCGGAGGACAAAATGGTTCACTCGTTCTGCGCCGCTGGCCTCAACCGGCAGAGGCATCGAGTGCCGCCGTCTCAATTCCTCCTCTGGCCGTAACTCGGCGCGTCTGCATCACCGGAATCGGCGTTCACTCGCCCCTTGGCTTCGATCTGTCCAGTCATGTTCTTCGCTGGCGGGAAGGACACTCAGGTACCGAATCCCCTGCAACGCCGGAGATGCAGGCGCTCGGCATTCCCCATGCTGGCAGAGTGCCGGGCTTCGAGCCGCACAACCGGATCGCTAACCGGATGCTGCGCAAAATCCTGACACCCGCCGCCGGATTCGCCGTTGCCGCAGCCGGCGAAGCGCTGCACCGCTCCGGATTGCAGCCCGCAGAGATAGAGAAACTCAGCCTGTTCGTTGGCTCGCTGGGCCTCGATCAGGATCTCAACACCTTCGGCGAGGCTCTGCGTCAGTCGCTCGAACCGGCCCTGCCAGGGCTCGAGCCGAACCCGTCCGAGCCGTCCGCGTCCGCCTCGGCGCCGGAGCGCTTTTCCTACAGCCGCTTCCATAAACACGGCATGTCGCTCATCGATCCGCTCTTTCTCCTGAAATCCCTGCCCAACGCCGGACTCTGCGGTGCCGCCATCGAGCACGGGATGCAGGGCGCAAACCTGAACATCATGAACGGGTCCACCTCTGGCCTGATCGCAGTATCTGCAGCCGCCGATTCCATCTTTCGGGGAGATACTCCCGTTGCCCTCGCGGGCGGTTACGATTCGCTCGTCCAACTCGAGACCGTCCTCGCCCATCTGATTGACGGCCGTCTCCGCACCGGCAAGGAGGGCGGCAACGGAAGCGGTTATCTTCCCAGTGAAGGCGCTGCCTTCTTTTTCCTCGAAGAGGAGGCGCACGCCCATGCCCGCGGAGCCCACATCTTTGCGGAGATCGCAGCTTCGGCAGTCACTCACTCGCCATCTGGCACTCCACCGGAGCAAGGCGCCGTAGCCGCCCTCGAGCGCGCCGCCCGCGCCAGCGCTGCCGCTGAACCACCGACGGAATACCCATCCTGCACCGCCCCGAACGCTGTCTTTGGTGACGGCCTCAACCTCGCCGGCCACGACGCACTCGAAGCCGAAGTCCTGCGACGCATCGGTTGCAGGCTGCGGGGCATCCCGCTCCATTCCACGGTGAGTCGACTCGGCTTTGCAGGTGCAGCCACTGGCCTCTTCTCACTCCTGCACGCCGCGCTGACGATAGACGGTCAGCTGTCTTTCGCAGGTATGGCTAATCCTGAACAGCCGCCCGAAAAACTCCTCGTCTGGACCAGCGACCGTGGACGCAATCACGTCGCCATCGCATTGCGTCGAAGCCCGGACACTGCTGCCACGGAGGCCGCTCCATGCGAGCCTTGAAGCCGATCAAGGACTTTGCCACTCTGCAGTCGCTGTTCGACTCTCTCCCGGCGTGGGGCGGACGCCGCGCCCTGGGCCTTCGCGGCGACTTCGGATTTCGCTGGTGGACCTATGCGCGACTCCACGACAACGCCCTCCGTGCCGCGATTTCGTTGCGCCGCAGAAATCTGGCACCCGGAGACCGCGTTCTCCTGTGGGCACCCAACTCGCCCGAGTGGGTAGCCTATCTACTCGGTGCCGCTTTACGCGGATTGGTCGTCGTTCCTGTCGATGCCGCCGCGCCGCTCGCCGAGATCGAACGCATCATCGAGATCACTCGTGCGCGTCTGCTCCTGTTCGGCACGGAGCAGAGTCCATCGCAGTCGCCCGTCTCCTCGGAGCGCATCGACGGTCTTGAACGTGTTCCCATCCCCGCAGGTAGTGACCTGCGCGTGCCCATATCGCCGGACGACCCGGCTGTAGTCCTCTTCACTGCAGGCAGCTCGGGCGAAGCGCGCGGAGTGGTGCTTACTCATGCCAACCTCACCTGCCAGATACGCCATTTCCATTACTGGCGGCCGGTGATCCGCATCTTTCCGACCCGCCTGCTGGCTTTATCCCCGCTCAGTCATGTTCAGGGACTCATGCTCGGCGCCTGCGTCCCCCTCTCGCTCGGCATGAGCGTCGTGCATACCCATTCGATCGAGCCGCTCCACCTTCAGCGGACCCTGCGCGAAGCTGGAATCCGCGCCCTCGCGACCGTGCCCCGTGTGCTTGCTTTGCTTGAACAATCGTTGCGAACCCAGACAAGACTCCAGGCCGGCTCCAACCTAGGCCGTGTCGTCCTGTGGTGGCTGCGCCGGCGCACGCTGGGCAGCCGCTTCCACTTGATTCTCGTTGGAGGCGCAACTCTGCCGCCGGCCAGCGAGAGCTTCTGGCGGCGCTGCGGCTGCATTGTCGTGCAGGGCTACGGATCGACGGAAACTGCCGCCTTCGCCACCGTCAACCGGCCTCTGCTCGGTACCCCCGGCTCGATCGGTCTGCCTATCCACAATAACTCGATCCGTCTCTCAGCCGACGGCGAAATCCTGATCCGCGGACCACATGTCTCGCCCCAATACATCGGCACAGAAGCCGCCAGTCTCACAGCGGACGGCTTTGTGCGCTCGGGGGATATCGCTCGGCAGGACCGCCGAGGCCGTCTCTTCTTCCTGGGCCGACTTGAGGATCGCATCGTCACCGCCGAAGGCCACACCTTGCACTCGAACACGATTGAGACCGAGCTTCATCAGCTTCCCGGCGTTCAAGACGTGGTCGTACTTGCTGCCGCCATCGATGGTCTGGAGCAGGTTCACGCAACCCTGTTGCTCGACTCGGCCAGCGCACCCGCCGCCACGCTGATTCAACAGGCGAACCAGCGGCTGCCTGCCTCCCACCGGATCCGCAGCTGGTCCGTTTGGCCGGAGCCCGACTTTCCGCGCGGAGCCCTTGCGAAGATTCGCCGCGAGCAGGTTATCTCGGCCACACGAGAACGCCTGCGCCGCCCTCAGTCTCTTCCATCCTTTGTGGGTGCCCCGGATTCCATCGAAGCCGCTCTCGCCGATCCGGATCGTCAGCGCCGCCTGCAGCGCCTCGTTCCTTTCTTCCGCCAGGAGACATCCCCGGGCAATTTTCCGCAAATCCTTAGGAAATCCATGGATCTCGGGCTGGACTCGATTGAGGCCGCCGAGCTGATGACCATGCTGCACGAGCTTCCTGATCCCGCCGGCGCCACTCCAGCGCCTCTTGGCACAGAAGCGACCGAGTTTCCTCCGCCCTCTGACGCTCCTCGGCACAGCCCGCCTTGGCAGAGCTGGCCCGGTTCCGGGTTACTCAGAACCTGTGTCCAGACAATCCTGGTGGATTGCCTGCTCCGCACCCGCCTGCAGATCTACGCCACCGGACTCGAGGAGTTTCGCCAGATTGAGGCTCCTGTGCTCTTCGTCTTCGACGCCGCCGATCGCGAGCACGGAGTCGAGTTTCTTGCCCTTCTGCGGGCGCTTCCCGGCCGTTTCCGCCGCCGTCTTGTCGTGCTCGTCGGCGACAGGATCATCTTCGCCTCCTATTTCTTTCGCAAGCCGGAAGACTCTCACTGGCGTCGCTGGTACGCCGCCTTCATGGTGCGCTTCGGCGTCCCCTGCGTGGTGCCCTACGTTCTTTCGCCGGGAGGCACGGTTCAGGGCATCCGCGATAGCTGCGCCTTCATCGATCGCGGCATGTCGCCCATCATCACCTGGTCTCGCGCCGCTGCGTCCATCGCGGCCGATACGCAGATCGACATCCTGCCCGTTCGCCTGGCGGGGCCGCGAGAGAACTGGTTCCGCGCCAACGTGAGCCTGCACTTTGAGCCGCCGATCCGCACAGGCTCCGACCTGAGTGCCGATCAAATCTTCCGCCTTGTTGAATCCCGTCTCCTCGAGGGACGTTCAACCCGGACGCAGCTTGCCTCGATGGCCCTGCAAAGAAACATTGCGTCTGCCGATGCTGAGCTCCCTGTGACCCATGCCGAATGAGCTCATGACGACGCCGGCCAATCCCGACTTGCATCCGGCGGTATACCACTCGGAGCGCGACGCCATGCGCCGCAACACCGACCTGGTCATTCGCAGCGTGGCCTTGCATCAACCTGACAGGTATCTGCGCAACGTCTGGCGAGGCGCGCTTCGCCGGGTGCGGCGGCGGACGGACGCGAATATCCTCGGCATCTGTTCAACCGGACATGGGGCCAGCCTCGCTCTGGTCTCCTCTCGCTTCGGTGTCCGAGCTCTCAGCCTGGAGCGCTTCCTCGGCAAGAAGAATGCGCTGTATCTCGCGCGCGAGGAATACCGCGAGATACGGGAAAGCCTCGACCCGATTCCCTCCGGCATCCGCTTCTGTTTGCGGGACCGCTTCGGCCGTCTCCCTCCCATTGCTGTTTTTGAAGACTCCTGGGAACCTCTCTTCAAGGCGCTTGTCCACGGCCTGCCGTTGCGGCCCCGCGACATCGATTTCGTAATGGGCAGCGAAAGCCACTTCGCCATCAACCGTTCGTGGCAAGGCAGAGCTCTCAGCCACTACTTTCCCAACGCTGTAGTGCGTACAGACCTCGAGCACCACGCCGTCCACCGCTATCAGGCCTTTCTGGCCAGCGGCTTTGGCGACGCTGCCGTCTTCACGGCCGATGCCTCCGGCGAACCGCTGCGTCGAAAGGGTGGCAAGCGAATTGCTATGACCTTCTCCAGCGCAAGGGACAAAGAGATATCCGTCTTCGCCGAGCATACGTCTCCGGAATCGAGCCCCGGCCGACTTTACAACAATTTCAATATGTTCCTGGGCTTTGAGCAGGGCGAAGAAGGAAAGACCATGGGGCTTTCCTCCTACGGTCGCGACACCTGTTACCGGTATCTCCGGCCCCAGCTTGAGCTCTTCGACGACGGATCGTTCTTCTTCCCTGATGACGCCGCCCTGAAAACCACGTTGCGGGAACACGGCATCTTTCCGCGACTGCCGGGAATGCCAATCCTGCCGGACCACGAGGACGTTGCCCAGGCTGCCCAGCTTCTGCTGGACGACATCATGCACAATGCGCTGCGTGCGCTTGAGAGCGAGGCGCCATCGGAACGGCTGTGTCTTGCCGGCGGCATCGCCTTGAACAGTGTCACCAATGAGCGCATCTTCCGCGCTTCTCGCTTCCGCGAGATCTACATCATGCCCAACGCCGGCGACCTGGGGCAGGCGCTCGGCTGCGCGCTTTTTGCGGAGCGCATGCTCCTGAACTGTCCCGCGCGCGCCATCGGGGAGAGCGACGGACTGGGGCCCCGTTACGCGGAAGCGGATGTCCTCGCCGCAATTGAGAACGCCGGCCTGCAATATTCCCGCCTCGCCGATCCCGTAAACCGCGCCGCCGCTCTTATCGCCGAAGGCCGGATCGTCGGCTGGTTCCAGGGCGGCTCCGAGTATGGTCCACGATCGCTGGGGCACCGCAGCATACTCGCTGACTGCCGCAAGCCAGAGATGAAGGACCACCTCAACGATCGGGTTAAACACCGCGAGCCTTTCCGTCCTTACGCGCCGGCTGTTTTGGAAGAGCGTGTCTCCGAATACTTCGATCTACACCAACCCAGCCCGTTCATGCTCCGGGTGGTCGATGTCCTTCCCCATCAGCGAGCTGTCATCCCATCCGTCACCCACGTAGACGGAACCGCCCGCGTCCAGACCGTCAGCGCTGCGGGCAATCCTCTCTTCCATCAACTCATCGCCGCCTTCGACGCGCTTACCGGTGTTCCAGTCGTCCTGAATACCTCATTCAACGTTGCTGGCCGTCCGATCGTTGAGACCCCTGCCGATGCCATCGAATGCTTCCTTTCCACCAATATCGACGCGCTTATCCTACACAACTATCTCCTGGAAAAAAGTCCCGTATGAACGGCGCTGCGCATTGGCAACCCGCGACCCATGATCCAGCTCAATTTAGCGCGCGGTACCTGCCCGCAGAGGAGATCCACCTCACTCCCGTCAACCTCTGCGACCAACCCGAAATTCGACGCTTTTCTCAGGTGGCTCTGCCCAAAGAACTGTGATGGGATGGCCGCATCGTGGGCACCTGAATTGGACCGAACCGTGCTCTCTTGCGTGCTCTCGCCCTCACTGAAAGGCTTCAACCATGTGGAGCACGATGACTTAATGCAGACCTGGCGCAGAAAAAGCATCGTGGCTGCTCCGAAGGCGGCCATGCAGCCGTGATCCAAGGACACTGATGCGTCACTCTGCCACCAGCTCCGGATTCAACGCAAAGAGCAAAAGGGATCTTGCGATTACGCCGTAGGCCGATAGAGACTGGAACTTCCCAAGCTCACGTTCCTCGTCGAGGCTTGTATCAAGAAGTAAGGTCCATTCCGTTCCTCCTACCGCCTCCGGTAATGTGAACTCAACTGGATCGAAGTGGTCGTTGATCACGATCAAAAGCGTCGCGTCTTTTCCTCGCTGGCGTACCCCGGTTGATTGAGCTCTGCCGTCGATCAACATTCCGAAACAGCGCATGCCCGTGTCGCCCCAATTGTGGTCTTCCATTTCTCTGCCGTTGGCGTTGATCCAGGTGACGTCTTTAACACCCAGCTGTTCGTTGTATTCTCCGGTCAAAAACAGGTTCCGGCGAAGAATAGGATACTTGTGCCGAAATCCAGTTAACTTCTTCACGTAAGTGGTAAGTTTGGTGCCCTTTTCTTGAATATCCCAATTAAGCCAACTGATCTCATTGTCCTGACAGTAGGCATTGTTATTCCCGTTTTGCGTGCGCGCGAATTCGTCACCGGCGAGAATCATGGGCGTTCCCTGAGCGAGAAGCAAGGTTCCGAAGAGATTCCTCAATTGACGGTCTCGCAGCTTGTTGATCTCCGGGTCGTCTGTAGGGCCCTCGGCCCCACAGTTCCAGGAGTAATTCTCAGAGGTCCCATCCTGGTTTTGTTCACCATTCGCTTCATTATGTTTTTCGTTGTAGCTGACGACGTCATTCAGTGTGAACCCGTCGTGCGCAGTGAGAAAATTGATCGAAGACCATGGTCGGCGGCCCTGGACGTTGAATATTTCACCGGAGGCGGTGAGCCGTTTTGTTAGCTCGGATGCCGAAGATGCTCCTTTCCAAAACCCACGAACAGAGTCGCGAAAATTGTCGTTCCACTCCGCCCAGCCGGGGGGAAAAGCACCGACCTGATACCCCCCGGGTCCACAATCCCAGGGTTCTGCAATAAGCTTCACCGTTGCGAGAACAGGGTCTTGACTGCATGCCTTTAGAAACCCGCTTTGATTGTCGAATCCATTTTGTTCTCGGGCAAGAATGGTCCCGAGGTCGAACCGAAATCCATCCACGTGAGTCTGCTCAACCCAGTACCGCAAGCTGTCAGTCACCATCTGAATGACACGTGCGTGGCTTAAATTGAGGGTATTACCTGTGCCCGTGTCATTGACATAATATCTGTTGGCATCGGCGACCAAGCGATAGTAGGTGGCGTTGTCGATGCCTTTAAAAGATATGGTCGGACCGAGTTCGTTTCCTTCAGCCGTATGGTTATAAACCACATCCAGAATCACTTCCAATCCAGCGCTGTGCAAGGTCTCCACGGTCTGCTTGAATTCCTTTAGTGCGTCCGCAGGGTCCGCCGCATAGAGCGGCTCGGGTGCGAAAAATCCTATCGTGTTATAGCCCCAGTAGTTGGTGAGACCTCGCTCCAAAAGATGGTTGTCGTTTACAAACGTGTGAATCGGCAACAGTTCAACCGTCGTTACGCCGAGAGACTTGATGTATTTGACGACCTCTGGCTGACCAAGTCCCGAGTAAGTACCTTTCCGAGGTTGCGGAACGCCAGGGTGGAGCTTGGTAAAACCTCTGACGTGTACTTCATAGAGGATGGTGTCGTCGAACGGCACGCGGTACTTCGCCAATCTTCCTTGTCCGTGCCAGTTGAAATCGGGATCGACTACGATGCACTTCGGCATAAAGGGGGCGCTGTCCCGTTCATCGAAGGTCGTGTCGTCCCCAGACTCCATCTGATATCCGAATAAGGCGGGATCCCACTTAAGCTCACCAATGTGAGCGCACGCGTACGGGTCTAATAACAGCTTGTTCGGATTGAACCGATGACCAGCCTCCGGTTCATACGGTCCATAGACTCGCAATCCGTAGCGTGTGCTCGGCCGAATCCCTGGGATGTATCCATGCCATATCTGATTGGTATATTCCGGCAGCTCTTGACGGTCGATCTCTTTGTCTCCTGCCTCGTTGAAGAAGCACACTTCGACTTTGGTGGCATGAGCTGAAAAGACTGCAAAGTTGGTTCCTGTCCCATCCCAGGTTGCACCGCGGGGAGTCGGGGAACCTTCCTTCATTTGTATCGACATGTTCGGAGTCTCATTTCTGCCTTCGGTCAGTCGTTTGATGCAAGGCGGCTACCCCTAGACGCCTATCCCGTGACCTACCGCAATTCCGGAGATGACCTTTGTCGGCAACCAGGGACGGCGTGGTCTATCAAAAGGACCTTGGATCAAACACCGCAAACCTTGCGGCCGCGATGACGGAGTTCAATCCCGACAACAGCTGGATATCCGGGCGGTCATTCTTCACTGATATGGAGGCGCCGGAAATGACTGCTCCAGTAGGGTCGGCCACAGTGCCAAGCAAGGTTCCGCGAAAAGTCTGGGCTGTGAGAATGGATGTGGATACTGCTGCCAAAAAGACAGAGAGCACCAGTTTGAACGGCTCCTGGACAACAACGGAGGAAATTCCTTCATCCAACCGTAAGTTGCAGAAAGTACATGGAGAACAAACATGAAATTCCATCGCACCACATTTCCCCTCATCGCTCTTGCAGTCGGCACTGCAGGTATTGCTGTTGCGCAGGCACAGGGGCCCTACCAGCCGTTTAACGGATCGCCCGCCGCCGCATTCGTGCAGGACCACCAAGATGATTGGGATGCTCCACCCCAGGAGTTCCGCGAAATTCAGCGCCAGGGATACCATGACGGCGTTGAAGCGGCCAAGAAGGATTTCGATCATCACCGCATGCCGGACGTGAATAATCGCGACGAGTATCGGCATCCCAAGGTATCGAAAGCCGACCGCGAGGATTATCGCGAAGGTTTCCGGCGAGGATACGATGCAGCGATGACCCATCTGACGGGCACGCCCGGACCTCGGTAAATTAAATGAACTTGATTTTGTGATAGCGGAGTTACAGGACTGCGCGATAGCTGTCGTAGACCGCTTCAAATTCAGCCTCCCATGTGGCGCTGAGACCGTGCATGCGCGCGGCTTCGCGCATGCGGGCGTGTTGAGGCGGGTCGGTGAGAATGCCGGCGATCGCATCGGCGAAGTCTTCGTCGCGGGCGATTCGACCGGTTTCTCCATCTCGGATGATCGAAGGTGGCCCGCCATCGGGGGTGACGATGGCCGGAACTCCTGAAGCCAGAGCTTCGAGGACGGCATTGCCGAAGGTGTCGGTATGGGAGGGGAAGACAAAAAGGTCCATATCGGCATAGGCATGGGAAAGGGCCTCGCCGCGCAGGACACCGGGAAATTCGGCTCCGGACAGATGCTGGCGCAGCCAAGACTCCTCGCCTCCCTGGCCGATGATGAGGAAGCGAAAATTGCGGAAGCCGCGCGCGGTGAGCTGTTGCTGGACCTGCGCAAGTAGACCAACATTCTTTTCAACCGACAAGCGGCCGACGTAGCCGAGGACAAAGGAATCTTCTCCCGGCTGGCGTTGACGGTGCGCGGGCGAGAATACTTGCGAATCGACGCCTCGCTGCATGAGGTGGCAGGGACGTCCGGTTTCCTTCTCAAGCAGGCGGCAGAGCCCGGGATTGGGTGCGAAGAGAATACGCGCGAGCGAATAGAATTTGGCACTTGCGACGAGTGCCAGCCGTTCGATGGTTTGTTCCGCGTCGTGGCCGCTGCGTATGTGGCGGAGTAGCCGATGGGAGCGTCTGGCAGCGTACTCATGCACATTGGTGTGCCACGAGGCTGCGAGCGGCAGGTGCAGGTGATTGGCGAGCGCCGCGCCAAGCATGCCGTTTTCGCTGGGTCCGGTGATGTGGACAATGTCAGGATGGAATGCCTTCAGCGTGCGAACGATCAACGGCAGGTGGCGGATAAATCCCGGGTCGAAGGTGAGGCCTTTGTCGAGGTAGAAGGACAGAAAGCCGCGGCGCAGCTCGAGGGTATGGAGTTGCTCTTCAACGAGCAAGCGAGGCCGGCGATTTCCGGCGCGTACGCAGAGAAAGGGCAGCGAATGGCGGCGCGCAAATGCTTCAAAGTGGCGGCTGGTATGGGCAACACCGTTGACTTCGTTGAAAGAGTCGGGAAAAAAGGCGACCCGAGGGGCCAGTGCACTCATCGAGACAGCCATTACGAATGAACGATAGCCATGGGTTTGGTTTCACGGAGATCGGTCTTTCGAGCCAGTTCCAATCCCCGATCTGTTTAGCTTATCGCTAAAGACTAATCCTCATTCGTTGATGGCCGACATTCAAAACACTTCTTCGCCGAGAGCGAACTGCAGCTCGCGCGATTCGTTCCAGGCCATGCGCAGGCTGCCGGAGACCGGCATGCTGCCCATCATCTTCACAGCCTCAATTACCCCGTTCAGGTACCAGGGAGCGCGGCCATCGCCGGGCCAGAGTTCGCTCAAGGGACGAATGGCTCCGGTGGAGTCAGGATGATAGACGCGCTCGTCCCAGGTGCGCGATCCCTGCGGAAAATCAGGATAGTTACGAATCGCGTCGAGCGTGGACTGCAGAATGCGATGTTTCCAGGGCTCGGCGTACTGTGGCATGAAGAGGACGTGGCTGCGGCCCTCGTAGCGGATCTCGTGGACGAACTCGGTAAAGGTGGCTGCGCCGGAAAGATTGACGTTGGCGTTCGGCTCCAAGCCGTGGCGGTCGCCGCCCGAGATGAGCAGCATGTTGCGCGCCTTGGCCATCTGCTTGGTTTCGCGATTCTCTTCCCAGCTGCGCAGGCCGTTCAGTTCCAGTGCGTGTATGAACTCGCCATTGGCGGTCATGAAGTCGTGGACCCGCTGGCGATGCTTCTCTCTCCCGATGATGTAGAGGTCCCACATGGGGTGGTTGAAGACGATGAGGACGTTCGGCAAGGCATGGAGAGCGGAGAGGATCTCGGTGAGGCGGGCCTCGGAGGGACGTGAGGTGAATGCCTCAAAGGTGCGCATCCAGTCGGCGCCGGTGTCGCTGGGCAGGTTGTGGATGCCGAGGTGAAAGGACTGGTCGGAACCGAAGGGCACGCTCCACTCAACGGAGACGGGAATGTGGCGGGCGGCGGCGACGGTGCGCAGAAGCATGGGCGCATTGATGTTGTCGTGGTCGGTGATGGAAACCAGCGGCATCAGGTTGAGCGTGTTTTCGATCTGCCGGCTTTCGAGATCGAAGGCCAGACGAGGCGTCAGCGGCGGAGTCCAATAGCTGGCGGCGTAATTGATGGAAATCTGATAGGCATCGCGAGCACGGGCTTCGGCGACGGCGATGATTTTGCGTACCCAGCTGTAATCGTTGCCAAAGTTGGCCAGGAAATCGAGAGTTTCCTTGGACTGGTTGGTGTGACTGTGGAGCGAGACGCCTGTCGAGTACTCACGTGCGGGATCGGCATCTTTCCAGAGGTACGAGATGCGGCGTAAACCGGCCATTGAGTTGCCTCCATCGGAGTGCTGTGCTCAATGTCAGTATCGGTTTTGCACCATGAATGTTGCATTACGGGGCGGAGAATGTCAGTTCAAATTGAAGCCAGTGCCAAAAGAGGCAACATTACCCGCGAGATACGTGCAGCCTATCTACACACGGACCACTTAGGAGCGAGTGTGGACGATCTCTGGTCCAAGAGATGTTTCATCATCGGTGTCGGTGCGGGCGACGTCGGGCTGGAGATGATCCCGGGTGAGATTGTCGCGCAGGAGGGCAAAGGCGTCGTCAGGGGTGTCAGCAACCTGAAACAGTTCGCGGTCGCGTGGAGAGATAGCCCCTTTGTCCACAAGAACGTCCATATTAAGGACCTGGTTCCAGTAAGCAGATCCATAGAGAAGTATGGTCATCTTCTTGGCGAGCTTATGGGTCTGGGCAAGAGTCAGGGCCTCAAACAACTCGTCCAGGGTGCCGAAGCCGCCGGGGAAAACAACCAGCGCCTTTGCCAGGTAGGCAAACCAGTACTTGCGCATGAAGAAGTAGTGGAACTCAAAATTGAGCGAGGGCGTCACGTAGCGGTTGGGATACTGCTCGAAGGGCAAGCGGATGTTTAGACCGATGGTCTTGCCTCCGGCCTCATAGGCTCCGCGGTTGGCGGCTTCCATGATGCCGGGACCTCCTCCGGAGGTGACGACGAAGCGGTGGCGGCGCGACTTCAGACCTTTCGACCAGGTGGTCAGCAGGAAGGCAAGTCGACGGGCGTCTTCGTAGTAGCGGGCCATTTCGACCGCGGCTTCGGCACGGCGGCGGCGCAGCTCGCTGGCTGTTCCCTGCTCCAATTCGGGCTGGCTGGCCGGCTGCTCCTCCTGCGGAGCTGGCTCGACGGAGCCGGTATTTTCAAGCAGCTGAAGTTCCTGGTGAGCCTCGTCCAAAGCGCGGAAGCGCGCTGAGCCGTAAAAGACAACGGTGTCTCGGATACGTTCACGGCGAAAGCGCGACAGTGGCTCGGAATACTCCGCAAGAATGCGCATCACGCGGCCATCGGGACTGTTGAGAAAGGCGTGATTCTCGTAGGCGAGCGGAGCGCTTTCCAACTGCTTGGGAGTCTTGCGCATGACGTCTAACCCTCTTTGTAATGAATGACGTCGTGAATAGCGATCCAGATATTGAGCAGCCCCAGGCCGGAGACGACTCCGCGCACGATACCGTTCAGCGCCAGAGGAGCCAGATGCGGTAGGAGCGCCAGCAATCGATTCTCATCCCAGAAGTGCATCCACGGCAGGACGACGATGATGAGGCCGAGGTAGAGGCGCACGATGACGCGGACGATAAGATCGAGGCGCTGCAGCCAGCGAGGCGACTGGCGCGGTGGCTTTGCGCTTTCCGGCGAGCTCACGGCAAGGCCCGGTGGCGGAGTGATGGGCGCCTGAGCGGAAAAGAGATTCTGCTGCGACATGCGATGGTTTGATTCTAAATGCAAGCTGTTTGTGAGGGGATTCGCACGGCACCCTTCTGAGCTGTTTCACTGTTTAAGACTGACGTCTGGGGCGACGATTGGCCTGCAGGATTTTCTTGCGCAGGCGGAGCGATTTTGGCGTGACCTCGACCAGTTCGTCCTCGGCGATGAACTCGATGGCCTGCTCGAGGTTCATGGCGCGCGGCGGAGTGAGTCGGACCGCTTCGTCGGCCGATGAGGCGCGCATGTTGGTGAGTTTCTTCTCGCGAACGATGTTGACGTCGAGATCGTTGTCGCGGGAGTGCTCGCCGATGATCATTCCCTCGTAAACCTCCACGCCCGGCGGTACGAAGAGGACGCCTCGATCCTGCAAGGCGTCGAGCGCATAGGCTGTAACCGTACCGTTGCGGTCGGAGATAAGCGCGCCGGTAGGCCGCTGCGGAATCTCGCCCTGGTAGGACATGTAGCCGTCGAATAGCGAATTCATCACAATAGTGCCGCGCGTTTCGGTGAGCAGCTCGCTGCGCAACCCGATAAGGCCGCGCGAAGGAACGCGGAATTCCAGACGGACGCGGCCGTGGCCGTGCATCTTGATCATCTCGCCTTTGCGCGGGCCGAGGCGTTCGATCACCGTGCCGACAAAGTTGTCAGGAATATCGACGGTGAGGTGCTCGACAGGCTCCATAAGCTGGCCGTCAATGGTGCGGGTAACGATTTCGGGGCGGCCCACCATTAGCTCAAAGTCCTCACGGCGCATCATCTCGATCAGGATGGCAAGCTGTAATTCGCCGCGTCCAAGGACCTTGAAGCTGTCCGGGCTGCCGGTCTCTTCCACGCGAATTGACACGTTGGTGAGCAGTTCCTTGTCGAGGCGTTCGCGCAGGTTGCGCGAGGTCACGTATTTGCCTTCGCGTCCGGCCATGGGTGAGTTGTTCACCGAGAACTGGATTGCGATGGTCGGCTCATCGATGACGATGGGCGGCATAGGCGAGGGGTTCTCGATAGAGGTAATAGTCTCGCCGATCGTAATGCCGGTAACGCCGGCGATGGCCACAATGTCGCCCAGCTCGGTCTCGGTAATGTCGGTGCGCTTGAGACCGGCGAAGCTGAAGAGCTTGGTGATCCGGGTCTTTTCGAGCGAGCCGTCGTTCTTCGAAATGTAGACATCGTCGCCGGTGTGGAGCGTGCCGTTGAAGACGCGCGCGATCCCGAGGCGGCCAAGGTAATCGGAGTAATCGAGGTTGGTGATCTGAATCTGCAGCGGCGCGTTGGCATCGCCGCTGGCGGTGGGGATGGTCTGGACGATCTGCTCGAAGAGCGGTTGCAGATCGACGCCGGGCAAAGCGGCATCGGTCGATGCCTGGCCGAGTTTGCCGTTCGTGTAAAGTACGGGGAACTCAACTTGCTCCTCGCTGGCGTCTAGATCGATGAATAGGTCGTAGACCTCGTTCAGCACGTCCTGGGGGCGGGCGTCGGGGCGGTCGATTTTGTTGACCGTCAGGATGACGGGAAGGTTGGCCTCAAGCGCTTTCGATAGCACGTAACGCGTCTGGGGCAGCGGGCCTTCGGATGCGTCGACGAGCAGCATGACGCCGTCGACCATTTTGAGGGCGCGCTCGACCTCTCCGCCAAAGTCGGCGTGGCCGGGCGTGTCGACGATGTTAATCTTCGTGTCCTTATAGAAAATGGCGGTGTTCTTGGCAAGGATGGTGATGCCGCGCTCACGCTCCAGCTCATTGGAATCCATGACGCGCTCGGCGACGGCCTCATTGGCGCGGAAGGTGCCGGACTGGCGGAGCATGGCGTCGACGAGAGTGGTCTTGCCGTGGTCGACGTGGGCGATGATGGCGATATTACGAATGATGCTCACAGGCGTTACTAATCTCTTTCTGTTCGTTGTTCGAGCGCAGTGTGGCGAAGGCTCGTTTGGTCCAGGGCAGCCGTTTGCGGAAGTCAACCGGGAGCGGTCTTTTGTCGATGCCTGCGAAAATCGCGGCCAGATCGATGCGAATGGGACTTTCGCCAACGGCAAAGCCGCTGGATCGATCTCTACCTAGACTAGTTTACCAGTGCCGGGACTATTTACTCGTATTTGAGCGACTCCACCGGGTCCATTTGCGCGGCACGGTCCGCGGGGAGCGTTCCAAAGACGATGCCGATCACCGCGGAGGTCACCAGCGCGATGACCACCGACCATAGATTGATGGGGATATTGAAAGAGGTGAACAAGCGCGCGGAAACCGGCAGCGCGAGGCCGACCAAAACCCCTACGGCGCCTCCGATCAGCGAGATGAAGACAGCTTCGATAAGGAATTGGAGTTTGATCTCGCGGGCGGTCGCACCCAACGCCTTACGAATGCCGATTTCGCGGATGCGCGCGCGAACCGTGGCAAGCATGATGTTCATGATGCCGACGCCGCCTACCGCGAGTGTGACAGCAGAGACGAGCAGCAGCAGGACGGTCAGCGCATTGGCGACAATTGCCGCGGTGGTCAGGACCGCCGTAAGCGTTGTGACCGTGTAAACAGAGTTGCGCTGGTGGCGGGATTGCGCAACCGCCCTGATTTCCTTGGCCGCCTCTTCCACGTCATTCTGGTCGCGGATTGAGAAGAAGATGTCCTTCACGTTGTCGGTTCCGGTGAAGTAGCGGGCAACAGAGTAAGGGATGAGGATGGTTTCATCGTCGATCTCCGTCGAGCCGAAGGTGTTTACGCTTTCCTTGAAGGTTCCGATGATGGTGAGAGGAATGCCGGTGAGCTGAAAGGTCTGATTGATGGCGGCGTCGGGAGTGCCAAACATCTGGCGGGCAAAGGGCTCGGTGACTACGGCGACCTTGGCGTGGGTGCTCTCGTCCTCTTCGTCGAAGAAGCGTCCGGATAGGACGACGAGATTCCGCACTCTCTTATAGTCAGGGGTGACACCGAGCACGAGGACGTCCTTGACGACGCCTCCACCGAAGCTGACGCGGTCGTGCATTTGCAGCAGAGGGGAAGAGTAAGCAACAGCGGGAACCCGCTCCTCGATGGCGAGCTCGTCGTCGTGGGTGAGGAAGTCATTGTTGACGGTGACATTGCTGCCTGCCGCCCCTCCGCCGGAATAGCCCAGATCGACCATGTTGGTGCCGATCTTCTGGAGCTCCTCGAGTATGTACTGCTTGCCGGTCAGGCCGATGGTCGCAACCAGGATGACGGATGCCGACCCGATGACCATGCCCAGCGCGGTCAGGGCGAAGCGCACCTTGCTGGCCTTGAAGCTGTCGATGGCAAGCTTGATGATCTCACTGAGAAGCATCGTCTGCTTGGCGCTTCTCAGCGTTCGTTGAAAGGACTTGCGGCTTCGGCTCAGTGGGGGGGCGGCCATGGGCGACTTGCTGCTCTATTGATCGTACTCGCTGAAGGCAGGATTCAGAAACGGAAGGGCGCGGGACGCATCTATGCAACCAGCATGCAACTGGGTGCTTGAAGTAAACTGTAATCACTTCGGAGAGGTGGCAGAGTGGTTGATTGCTCCGGTCTTGAAAACCGGCATAGGGGAAACCCTATCGGGGGTTCGAATCCCTCCCTCTCCGCCAGTTTGTAGCCGTTTTTAGAAATGGAGAGCCGGTGGCGGAACACCGGGCATTCCCCCGAGGGGGAGACCCGGAAAGATGGGTAGCAGGAAGCCGTGAATAAGGTGCCTATCTTCTGGTGCCCCGAAGCGCTTCAGGACCCGTTATAAAACACAAACGAAACAGCAGCAAGGACCGGTACGTCTCAGGGCGAAGCTGGCGCAACTCTCCTGCGTTCTAGGAAGGACTCCCGCTCTGGTCGCAGTGGATTTGTCTATGCATTGGATTTGTCTATTGTGTCTGCCGGGACGCTTCGGCACACAATAAAAAAAGGCTGGCAGCTGCCAGCCTTATGTAAATCGAATCGATAGGGTAGGGGTTCCGGGCTCGTCCGGAAATCCCCCTCTAAATTATCCAGCGTTTGGAAAGACCATTTCGAGGACATTCTGGTCGAACTTTATTTTTGACTCCTTCCCGAAGGCAGTCCATTCCGGTCCGCCGCACGCATTTTCACCGCTGCAAGGCCTTTCCAGATGCGTCATGGTCATTCAAGGATGCTAGCAATGGAATCGACATTGTTAGTTGCCGTATGTCCACGCGAGAATTTCCTGCGTGGCGGTCAAACCTCCCGTGCCGCCGGTAAATCCGACATAGGCGGTGTTACCCCCGACTGTGGACGGGATGTTGATCGTAAAGCTGGTCGTGTAGGTCGCCTGCGTCACGGTGTCAGTGATGGTCATCGTCAGAGTGGTGCCGTTGTACACCAGCTGGACGGCCATCGTGTCACCGCTGTGCAGGTTGATGCCTGTCGAGCTCAGATTGACCGCCGGAACAGTTGGCACGGCACCATCGGTGTAGAGACCTGTGGAGTCCGGCCCCTCGCCACCGGCATTGAACAGATCGAACTTCACGGCCACGCTCGTGGGAATGTACTGGTATCCGAGACCGGTCCCAAAGATTCCCAGCGCGGCCGTGCCCTGGTTTTGGATCGTAAAGGTGATCCCATTCGCCTCCGGGTTGGTCAGCTGGAAGGTAAAGTTCGTTGTAAACGATTGAATATTCACTGGCGTAGCGTACCAGGCCGAGCCCTCCTGGCTTGTGGCGCCATTGGTCAGTTGCAGACCCGAGCCGTTTAACTGCGCTGTGCCATTCAGAACCATTTTACCTTGCGAAGCCGCAAACCCTGCGCCGAGGTTGATGCTCGGGGTGGCCGCCTGAATGGTGTAGGCCGCTGTGGCTACTGCGCTGTTCGTGTAGCCCGAAGCAATTACGATCGCTTTAATCGTCTCCGTTGAATTGACCGTGAACGGTCCCGTGTATCTGGTGGACGACGTGGTTGGCGTTGTGCCGTTCGTCGTGTAATAGACATCGGTATTCAGCCATTCTCTGATGGTTACCGTCTGCGACGTGTTATAGGTGCCACCCGCAGGCAGGATGGTGGGCGTAGGCAATACGTTGTTGATGAGGTACACGCCTGACGCCCATGCACTGTTGGTATAACCCGGAGCAGCGGCGACTGCGATGACCGCTTCCGACGAGCTGATCTTGATGGGGCCCGTGTACTTCGGCGACGACGTGGTCGGTAGCGTGTCATTCGTCGTGTAGTAGATCGTCGCGCCCGACGCCGCATCGGTGATGGTTAGCGTCTGCGCGGTGGTGTAATTCCCGGTAGCCAGGCTGAGCGTTGGCGTAGGCAGCACCGAATTGGCCGCACTAATCGTGTAGGCCGCCGTGGCCACGGCGCTGTTGGTGTAGCCGGTGGCCACCGCTATCGCCTCCAGAGTCTCCGTCGTGCTGACGGAAATCGCGGTACCGGTGTATTTTGTCGAGGACGTGGTCGGCGTCGTGCCATTGGTCGTGTAGTAGATCGTCGCGCCTGAGGAGCTGTCGCTGATGCTCACCGTCTGCGCCGTCGTGTACGTCCCGGCCGCCACGCTGAAGGTCGGCGTGGGCAGCACGGAAGCGATGGTGTAGGCCGCCGTGGCTACCGCGCTGTTGGTATAGCCGGTGGCCACTGCCATCGCCTTGATGGTTTCAGTTGAACTTACCGAGATGGCTGTGCCTGCGTACTTCGTCGACGACGTGGTTGGCGTCGTGCCATTGGTCGTGTAGTAGATCGCCGCGCCTGACGAGCTGTCGCTGATGCTCACCGTCTGCGCCGTCGTGTAGGTACCGGCCGCCACGCTGAAGGTCGGCGTGGGCAGCACGGAAGCGATGGTATAGGCCGCCGTGGCTACCGCGCTGTTCGTGTAGCCCGTGGCGACCGCTATCGCCTTCAGAGTCTCCGTCGTGCTGACGGAAATCGCGGTACCCGTGTACTTCGTCGACGACGTGGTTGGCGTCGTGCCATTGGTCGTGTAGTAGATCGTCGCGCCTGACGAGCTGTCGCTGATGCTTACCGTCTGCGCCGTCGTGTAGGTACCGGCCGCCACGCTGAAGGTTGGCGTGGGCAGGGCCGCACCGGGCGTATAGGTCCATGTAAGTATCTTTTGCGACGCAGTCAAGGCACCGGTTCCACCCGTGAAACCAACGTACGCGGTGTTGCCGCCCACCGTTGCCGGTATGTTGATGGCCCAGCTCGTCGAGAACGTCGCCAGTGTCACAGTGTCAGTGATCGTCATCGCCAGAGTGGTGCCGTTGTACACCAACTGGACAGACATCGTGTCGTCGCTGTGCAGGTTGATGCCTGTCGAACTCAGATCGATCGCCGGAACAGTCGGTACGGCACCGTCGGTGTAAAGACCCGTCGAGTCCGGGCCCTCGCCCGCGGCGTTGTACAGATCGAACTTCACGGCCACGCTCGTCGGAATGTACTCGTACCCGAGGCCTAATCCAAACATCCCCAGCGCGGCGGTGCCCTGGTTCTGGATGGTAAAGGTAATCCCATTCGCTGCCGGGTTCGATAACTGGAATGTAAACGTCGTGGTGAAGGACTGGACATTCATCGGCGTCGCATACCAGGCCGTGCCCCCCTCACTTAGACCTCCATCGGTCAACTGCAAGCGGGAATCGTCCAAATCCGTGCTGCCGTTCAGGATCATCAACCCCTCGGAATTGGCAAAGCCCTGCGGGAAGCTGATACCCAACGGCTGAATGGTGTAGGCTGCGCTGGCCACTGCGCTGTTGGCATAGCCGGCGGCGACCGCCATCGCCTCCAAGGTCTCCGTCGTGCTGACTGAGATAGCAGCGCCTGTGTACTGGGTCGAGGAGGTAGTCGGGGTCGTGCCGTTAGTGGTGTAGTAAATCGTGGCGCCCGCCGTAGCATCACTGATGCTTACGGATTGCGCCGTCGAGTACGCCCCCCCCACCACACTGAAAGTCGGCGCACTCGCTTGGGTGATGTTTGTGTATGTCGCCGACGCCATTTGGCTGACAAGATAATCGCTTGCGCTGGCGACAGCATTGATGGTCGTCGTCGCGCTGACCGTGATGGCACCCGTGTATTGTGTCGACGAGGCGGTCGGCGTAGTTCCGTTCGTCGTGTAGTAGATAGTCGCACCCGGGGTGCTATCGGTAATTGATACTGAGACGCTGCCATTGAAGGACTCAGTCCCAGGTGTCAGGACCGGCGTCGCGGCCTGCTGCACTCCGGCCAGCAATCCATAAACGCTGAGCTGGTTTGCCGTAGCCACGTAGACTTTCCCGTTCACAATCGTCGGCGGGGTAAACTTGACGGCCGGACCAGGGTTGTCCCGTGACAGGTTCGTGTTGCTGGAATACAAGGTCGTAGCTACGTTGCTGGCATTGTGCGCCGCCAGGACGGCTGGCCCAGATGTTGAGTAAGCGGAGGAATCGATGGTCCACACGATACCCTGCGTACTGCCATTAGCGGAGATCGCTGGAGTGGCGCCCGGCCAGGCATAGGTTTCTGAGGATCTCGTTGGGGTGGTAGACAATTGGCCATTTGCCAGCGGGGATGCGATAAGATTATCCAATTGCCCAGCGTAATAGACCGTTCCGTTCCAATAGGCGGGGCTGCTCCAGGTACCGAACGACGCGATGAGGTCAGTTTCCTGCACTACATTGTCCGTTGCGTTGTAGCCGCCCAGATTATCCCGGTTCAGCAGTACAGTATTCCCAGCCTTGCCCGTCTGGACCAGCAGGTTCGGATAGTTGCCCGTAGTCTGGGTGGGCACCACCATAAGACCACCTGAACCCACGTCACCATCTGAGGCATCGAGACTAGCCTGGTTCGACGGCGTGAACTCGTCCTGGATCGTAGGCACCCCGTTGGTCAGGTCCAGCCGCAAAATACTGTCACCGTAATCCATCGTTCCGTTATAAGGAGTGGCCGCGGTATAGTCGCCGTTGCCGGTCGGCACAAACATGCGGCCATAAGGCAAGGTCGACGGATTCAACTGATCGGCCGCCAAACCGGCACCCGACATCCAGAATCCGGAACCTACGCCGTTCGGCGAGGCGTTGAATATTCCGGTCTGCGCCAGCGTATTGGCCTTATAAGCAAAAATCCAGCCATGCCACGGACCATTATCGCCGTGAGCAGCGAAACCGATGTACACGATTCCGTTCAGCAACAGCAGCGCGGGCCTCTGGTTCTCCCACATGGAATCGAAGGTAAGCTGGCCCCCGACACTTCCGCTCCCAGTGCCGGCGATAGTAGCCGTAATCACTACAGGGCCATTGAATTTCTCGTTCCCCGTGGTTACGTCCAGTGCGTGCAGCCGCTGGACGGCGTTGCCGCCTTCAAGGGTCTTGCTCACTACGTAAAGCGTGTTGCTGGAGGGATCAATCACGGGTGTGCCGGTGATTCCGACAACCGGCACGATGTCCGCGCAAAGCTCGGACGCAGGAAACGCTGTCGCCCCCGCCGCAGCGCCATGTGCGGCCGTGAGCAGCGAGGCCTGCCACAGCGCGTTTGTGTTTGCGCCCCCATTACTGTCCGCATCGAACGCGTATACGCTGTCATTCTCTGTCGCCACGAAGACTACGTTGTGCTGCTGGCCCGCGACGGTGATGTTGGAAAGATAAAGAGGTTGAGCAAAAATTGCTCCGTCGACCGGCTGGGAGAACAGCTTGCCGAACTGCGTGGCATTGACGTTCGATGTCGTCAGGATGGTTTCGTTCAGATTCTGCCCGGTGCGCCCAATATCGTTGTGCCATGTGGTGACATTGGTCTGCGCACAACAGGTGAAAACACTCAGACCACACAGAATAACGAACGATGAAATCGATGTCCGCATGTTGCACTTCTGAGCGTGAACAGCCAAAAACCGGAAGGCACTCCGTGTGGTCGTTGCGAATCTCGTCAAAGCGATCCTTTCTTTCCTGCTCTCGGGGTATCTGATCATCCCTGGTCCGTGTTCTACGCTCCAGCTGTTACTCTCAAATCATCGAACTAGCGATCGGGCTTCAACGTCCGTAGCCCATCAAAGCCAGTCATCTCCCAGATCCGCCTCATCGACAAGGTGAGTTCACACGTCAGCCAAGGTAAATTGATAAGAGTTGACTAGAAGGGGATCAGCGCAAACCACCTTCATAGTATCTCGACCTTTGACATTTCTGCATGTACATCTTTTGGGTTGTAACCAATTTTTGGGATCGTAACCAAACAACTCGAACCAAAGTAACCATTTCGTTCCGTTCGCACGGTGTTTCCCGTACCGGCGGCAGTAGATGGAGGAATAGATGAACCCGGTGAAGCAGTTCCTGCAACATCTTGTTGTGAGCTTTGGGTCTCTCTTTTTACTTACTTCGCTCTTTGCTCAGGAACTGCCATCGTCCCAGCTTCAGTCACTCACTCCCGAACGAATCGTCAGCCGGCCTAGTTTAAATGGGGAACTTCTCCGGCCATTGCATTGGAGCCACGACGGCAGGCGTCTTGCCTTCCTTCAATCCTCTAAGTCTTCTTCCCCGTCTCCCTCTAAAACGTTAAGACCACCATCTACCGAGATCTGGTCTATCGACCCAGCCTCGGGTCACCGCGCCCTGCTCATTTCCAGTTCGCAATTAGAAAAGGTACTGAAAGCGGTAAGGGCGGTCCGGCAATCGGTCGACGATGACGAGCGGGCGAGCGGGCCGCCGCAACTAATTGACTTCGTGTGGGCACACGGAGATCGCGCGCTTCTCCTTATTACACCCGTATCTCTGGCATGGATCGATCTCGACACAGGAAACTCGCGAACGCTGGTTAGCGGCAGTGAAGACTTGAGCGATGCGAGGCTCTCTCCTGACGGTCGATACGTGAGCTTCATTCGGGATCACGCGCTGTGGTTGACAAGTACGGCGACCGGAGCCACGCATCGACTTACTCCTGCCGGCTACAGTGACCTTCGCGAAGCCGAAACCGACTGGCCCTACCGCAACGAACTTAGTCTTCGAACAGCATATTGGTGGTCGCCCGACTCCTCCCAGATTGCTTACCTGGAGACGAACGACCGGGCTACCGGCAAGTACACGCTTCGTTCAGCAGAAGGTCGTGAGAACATCATTGCATATCCGCTGCCAGGAAGTGTGCTACCTGTTGTCCATGTATTTCTCCAGCCTGTGAATGGTGGCCAACGCCACGCCATAGATCTCCGCAGTACCAAGGTTGGTTATGTGCCTCGCTTGACTTGGACGCCCGACTCCCGACATCTGGTCGTGCAGCATCTAAGTCGTAGCCAGAAGATTCTCGACTTGCTCATGGTCGACACCGCGACTGGCCAAGCGCGGATCGTATTATCAGAGAAGGACAGCTACTGGATCAATCTTGGCGACGAACCGCACTTCCTGGAGGATTCGCGGCGTTTCATCTGGTCGAGCGAACGCAGCGGCTATCGCCATCTCTATCTCTATGACATCGACGGTCACCAACTCACCCAGCTTACGAACGGAGACTGGGAGGTAACTTCCCTCGACGGTGTCGACGAGCGGACCGGGCAGATCTACTTCACCTCGACCCAGTTCAGCCCGCTAGAGCGCCAAGTCTACAAGGTCGGGCTCGATGGATCCCGGCCAACCGCTATCACACGAGAGAAGGGAACACACGAGGCTCTCTTCTCACCTGACACACATCTGTTCGTCGATACGTACTCTAACTCCTCTACTCCGCCACGTCAGGATCTAGTCCGGGGTGACGGTGCCAGGCTCGGGGCGATCAACGAGGACTCAGTTGGTGCGCTCGCCGCATATAAGCTGCCTCCTATCGAATTCCTTTCCGTGAAGACGCACATGGGGGCGGATCTCAACGCGCTGATGATCCGTCCGCCGGAGTTCGATGCGACACGGAAATATCCCGTAATCGTCTATGTGGGCGGTGGTCCGGGCGAGCAGGTGGTGCGAGATGCATGGGGCGGCGACATTTTCCTGTGGCTGCGCATGATGGCGCAGAAGGGCTACCTCATCTATGCGCAGGACGGCCACGGCACAGCGGGGCGCGGGCACCTGTTCGAAGAGCCGTTGCACCTGCGCTTCTCCGGCCCGGAGATGGCCGATCAGCGCGATGGCGTCCGCTATCTTCGCTCGCTGCCCTACGTCGATCCTGCACGCGTAGGCATTTGCGGATGGGGTTATGGCGGATTTCTGGTCCTGCACGGCATGCTTGACCTTCCCGTCGCTTATAAGGCGGGCTTTGCGGGGCTCCGGTCACAG
>JABCZC010000051.1 GCA_013289875.1 Acidobacteriota bacterium
CCGGCGTAACGATGTGGTCGGGATCGATCTCGCCCGGCTCGACCAGCTCTTCGACCTCGGCGATCGTGATCGTGGCGGCGGTGGCCATCATGGGATTAAAGTTTCGCGCCGTCTTTTTGTAAACGAGATTTCCCGAGGTGTCGCCCTTCCAGGCCTTGATGAGCGCGAAGTCGGCGCGCAGCCAGTGTTCCATCAGATAGAGCTTGCCCTCGAACTCCCGCGTCTCCTTGCCCTCGGCGACCAGGGTGCCCACTCCGGCAGCCGTGTAGAAAGCCGGGATGCCGGCACCCCCGGCGCGAATGCGCTCGGCTAGCGTGCCCTGCGGAATCAGCGTAAGGTCAATCTCGCCCTTGAGAACCTTGTCTTCCAGCAGCTTGTTCTCGCCGACGTAGCTGCCGGAATGCGAGACGATCTGGCCTGTCTCGAGCATGCGCCCCATGCCGAACTGGTCAACGCCCATATTATTGCTGATAGTGCGCAGACCCTTCACTCCGAGCCGCACCAGCGCTGCGATCAGGTTTTCCGGGATACCGCACAGCCCAAAGCCGCCCACCATCAGCGTCGCGCCTGCGGGAATGTCCGCCACCGCCGCGTCGGCGCTCTCAACCACCTTGTTCAACGTGAACCTCCATCAGACCGTGAAAAAATCACGGGCAAAGCACCGAGCAGAATACTGGATAGGCAGGCGCGAAAGCCAGTTTGCGATTGAGGTCGGTCGAACAAACCCCTCCAACATGATATGCAGATGCGATAGCATGGCTGCGACTGCGCAAGCACACGTCTTAAAGGAGCGTACCGATGCTGAAAGGTTTCCGTGATTTCATTCTTCGTGGCAACGTAGTGGATCTGGCCGTCGCCGTGGTGATTGGCGTCGCCTTCAGCGCGATCGTGAACTCGCTGGTGACGGATCTGATCAACCCGCTGATCGCCGCCGTTGTGAATAAGCCAGACTTCTCCTACCTGGTGCTCAACATTCATGGCGGCAAGATCAAGTATGGGAACTTCCTCAATGCCCTGATCCAGTTCCTGCTGGTCGCGTCGACCGTCTACTTTTTCGTGGTGCTGCCGCTGGGCAAGCTGCTCGCAAGGTTTAAGCCGCCTGTGGCGGAGCCGCCTGCGATGCGGCCCTGCCCAGAATGCCTCAGCGATATCCCGGTTGCGGCGAGTCGCTGCTCACATTGTGGACAGCCGGTCCCAGCCGTGGCGCTGCCGGCGTGATCCTGCTTTAGAATGCCTTCTTGCTGACCAAAGGGGAGCTCGACCGCGTCACCGTTGTGCTGGTAGCCGCGCGCAATCCACTCAACATCGGAGCGGCGGCGCGCGCCATGAGCAACTTCGGTTTCCTGCGCCTGTGCGTGGTCAATCGCTACGAAGTTGCCTTTCGCGAGGCGCGATCGGCGGTCGGCGCACCTGAACTTCTCCAGAATGCCGAGGAGTGCGCCAGCGTGGCAGAGGCCATCGGCGACTGCTCGCTGGTAGTGGGGACGACCGCGGTGGGATCGCGGCAGGTCGAGCATCCAGTGCATCGCCTGGAGGCCGGTGCGCAGTTGATCAGTGAGCATGCGGCGGGTGGCGGGCGCACGGCATTGCTCTTTGGATCGGAAAAGCGCGGACTTTCGAACGACGACCTCAGCTATTGCCAGTGGCTCATGCGCATTCCCACGCGCGCAGAGCACATCTCGATGAACCTCGGGCAGGCTGTCGCGGTATGCCTCTATGAGCTGATTCGGTCAGAGGGTTCATCGGTGGTCGCAGGTGCTCTGGCGCAGGCCACAACCGTCGAGTTGGAGCGCTTGGAGGGTGCCCTGCTTGGCGCGCTCCACGCGAGTGGATACATCAAGCCTGGAACCGAGGCCGCGACAGAAGAGAAAGCGCGCAGACTTATTCGCAGGATGCAGTTGGATTCCGCAGACGCCGAAATCTGGACAGGCATGCTGGCCAAGATGCAGTTGAAGCCGCGAAGAAAGTCCTAGTTCATGCTGTTGCGCTGGTCGATCAGAATCTGATCGTAGCGGTCAACCCTGACAAACCCGATCCGGGGAAACTCCAGGTCCAGGATGGTGTAGATAGTCGCCGTGAGCGCAAATGCGTAAACAAGGGTATGCAGCAATGGACGCTTCGAACTCTCGCCCATGCCGAAGCCTGCAATGAGCGCGCTGGACAGCGCGAGCACGACCAGCGTTATGTAGATGAGCAATGGCGGATGCGTGAGCAACGCAACCAGGCGTACGGTCGTAATGTCGATCATCTCGTTGAGAGACGAGACAACCAGCGACACTACAGCAGGTGACCCGGTCTGCTTCGCTGCTGCGACCGCGTCTGTCCAGACTCTCTTCTGCAATTCGTTCGAGCGCGCAAGATTTCTAATCGTATGCGCGCGGTCGTCGGTCAATTCCCTATAAAAGGTAAGGCGCGAATCGACATACGCCCGAAAGTCATCGCGAACCTGAGGCTGCAGTGCTTCAGGCAGCAGGTCGACCCGCAGCCACGCCGTGCCGATTGCGTTCGTCTCCTGCACGATGAGCTGCCGCCGTGTTTCGAATCGGGATTCCGCGCCGGAGAAAGAAAAGGCGAGCAGCAGCCCCATGAGTCCGAAGACCGCGCCATCGATCACGCCTAGTCCCTTGCTGCCATTCGCATCCGTGTTGCGCAGACGGATGCGCCGGCCGCACTCAATAAACGCAACCATCAGGCAAACAAGGAACACTGAAACCAGAATGAATGCTGCAATGCTCATTCAGTATCTCCAGCTCGTGAGATCGGCGCCGGCGGGCGCGGTCTTCTGAATGCGGTCGAGAATCTTCGGCAGGTACATCGTGTTGTAGTGTAGCCGCGACAGGGCATTGGGCAGCGTGGGATCGCCGTTCCAGCAATGCTCAGCGCGGTCTCCGTACTTGACCTCACCGCCGTAGGGAGGATTGGTCGTGGTCTTCAGGAAGTCCTCCATACGGTAGACGGCGTTGTTCAGGAAGTAAGTGTCGGCGCTGCCGACATAGATGTTAATCTTGCCTGCTAGCTTTGGTCCCAGCGTGCTCCAATTGCGTTCGAGGATCGCTTCGAGGTCGTAATGATCGCGCCAATATTCGGCGACGTGGTGATCAATCTCGCCCGTCTCCTTGTTGAAGATCGGCTGCGGATACCCGTCCTCGCCGACCGGTCCGTAGACAGCCTGCCAGATATCGAACTGCTCTCCCGAGCGTCCGTGATCGCCCAAGGCCAGCTCGTACCCGTTGATCTGCTCCGTGGTGATGAAGGTGTGGCCGAGGTAGTCGCGCATCGCGGGCTGCGCCACGCGCTTGTGCGCGCCTTCAAGGAAAAAGGCGTTCTTGTCGTCGTAGAGATTGATGTTCGTGTACTCATGAAAGTCGATCGGGTCAGGACAGGCCGCGAAGCTTCCGTTGTAGTGGTCTGGATAGAAGATCTGCACGGCGAGCGACTCCCATCCGCCCGTCGATCCGCCGTAGACGAAGCGCGCCCAGCCCTGGCCGATGCCGCGAAACTGCTTCTCAATCGCCGGAATCAACTCCGTCTCGATCGCATCGCCATAGGGGCCGACATTGGCCGAGTTCACCGCATACGAGTCGTCATAGTAAGGGTTGGCATGCTGAATCTTGATGATGAGCACGCGGGGGAAGCCCGGGCTGATCCACTTCTGGTATTCCTTGTACGCCTCCTCCTGCTGGATACGGTTGTACCCGCTGAGGTGGAACCTGTCGCTATAGTTCGGCTTCAGGTTGGGATCGGGCGGTTCGGTGCGGAAGTCGTCGAAACCATCGACAAAGTGGTCGTGAAAGATGATGAGCGGGAAGCGCGCGTTCAGATGGTCATCGAATCCTTCGGGTACGAGCACGACGGCGGAAAGGTACATGGGCCGTCCCCAGAACTTCGTCAGCAGCGTGCTCTGGATTTTAATGTGGCGGATGTACTTCGTGTCCGGCGGCACCTGAATCGGCGGAATCTCCTGGTCGAGTGAGATCGAAACCACACCGCCGCCGGGCCTCATGCTGATCTTCTGCGCCTTGCTGTAGAGATTGCCGGGCGAGCTGTTCCAGTGCTGTCCTTCGCCCTGGTCCATGTGCAGTTTGATGACTTTGCCATCTGACCGGTGGAAGGTCTCGTACTTATTCAGTACGGCCTGGACGGTGTACTCGCCCGGCGGCACATCTTTCAGGCTGCGGATCGGGTATCCCCAGGCTTTGTCGTCGATCATCACCGGCTGACTGGGCTTCAGTCCATCCACCGTCACTCCGAAGACGATCTGCGATTTGGGCGTGTCGTTGATCTGATTGCGCGGTTCGTCCGATTCATCCGTTGACAGGCACAGCAGCACGCGCCCATCGAGTGGCTCCGAACTGCGGGCTGCCGGGAAGCTGATTGAAAAACTTTGCGCTGAGGCGGCGAGAGCAGGCGACATAACAGCAGCGAGGAGAGCAAGTTGAAGACGAGACATGCAAGGAAGTGTAGCCGACAGGAGATATTTCGCGGCAAAATTCGCTCTCTACGCCACTCGTACTCGGGAAGAGGGCCGAACCGCACACCAGGCATGATTGCCTATTAAGGTCTCCAGCGACAGGATTATTCGTCCAGATATTCGACTGAAACCGCTTCGGAGGCAGACGGCTTATTTCGGGCTATTTCCGCGTGGAAAAGGTTATCCTTACCGGCATTGAACGCAGACCCACGCTGCTTCTCGAAAAAGGGGTGAAAGACATGACGAACGGCCCTGCCAAACCTCCTGCCGTTAGGCCTCCCGCTGCAGGGCTTCCTGCTGCTGCAGAACCCGTTCCTCCCGCATCCGCACCCGTGCCACAAAGCCCAAGCAACGCCCTTGGCGATCCTTCACAAAGCCTGCAAACGTTCAGTCTGCTGGACCTTCAGCAATACACGCTCGAGAAATCCTATTCACTAGACGCCAGCAAGGATTTTCACCTGTTCTATGTTGGGCGCGATGACGTGCACGACCTCCTGAAGTATGTGCTTTCCCGGGTCAGCGTCTCCCTGTATCTGAATATGTTCGGGTACGACGACGAGGAGCTCAACGAGATCGTGATGGCCAAGGCCCTTGATCCGCATGTGACCATGCTGATCACGCTCGACAAGAGCCAAAGCGGGTGTCCGATCGAACAGAAGCTGCTTGCGGCCGACCAGGCCCAGAACCTGAGCGCCTTTGGCACTCACTTCGTCATTGGCGAGTCCGCCACTCATCAGATCAGCCATACCAAGGGTTTTGTGGCCGACGGCAAGGTCGCCGGCGAAGGCTCCACCAACTGGTCAACCTCCGGCGAAGGCGTTTTCGTCGTGACCGGCCAGCCCGGCGGCAAAGGATTCGTCGCGCAGAACAATACGCAGTCGATCATCACCGATCCTGACACAATCAGCCGTTTTACCGCAGAGCTGATTGCCGAGCACATGGCCGCGCAGAAAGCCGCGATGAGCGATCCGACGAAACCTTCGTCGCTTAAGACGCCGGCCGGCAAGTAGGCGCAAAGGCTCGATTGCTTTGACTTCCAATTGTCAGAATGAGGACCGGCAGCCCGTTCAGCTCCGGCCCTCAGGTCCTCTACCGGTTTCCTGCTTCCGTGCTGCGGATAAACGCCGCCACACGGTCGTGCAGTTTCTCCAGTGACTCATCCCGCACATACACCATGTGTCCCGACTCGTACCAGTCGTACTCGATGTTCTTCGCCAGGCTGTCAGGGATGGGCAGGTGCTTGTCCTCGTAATAGGCCGAGTAGAAGGGAGTGGCCAGATCGTAATAGCCGCCATTCACCATCACCTTCAGCCGCGGATTCGTCTTCATGGCGGTCGCGATGTCGGAGCTTACGTTCAGGTTGATGGGATTGCCGTTGTGCTTCAGATCCCACTGCGCGGAGCCAAAGTCGGCCTGCGGCAGATAAGTCTGGCCCTCGCCGTACTTCAGCTCACGGCGAACATAGTCGTTGAAGAGCGACACATACGCCGACGAGATCGCCGAGCTCTGCGGGTCGTACTCGGCCTCTTCGCTCAGCGGATTGATCGTGGGGCCGGAGAAGCGCGTGTCCAGACGGCCGGTGGTCAGGTCCTGATCATCCTGCAGATTCTTCGAGAATCCGCCACCGCTCACGCGCAGATCGGCTTTCAGCAGATACGCAACCGGCAGGCCGGTGTAGTTATGCAGCTTCTCGGCGACGGTCTGCTTCTCGCCGGCGGAAAGATCCGTGCCCTGTGCCAGCGCGTGCGCATATTCGCCCATGGCAAAGTCCTCAACCTCCTTCAGGAATGGCTCGAGCGCGGCGGGCTGGTTGGGCAGTTTGTGATGGTAGTACGCTGTCGCGGCGAAGGTAGGCAGCGCAAGCTGGAAGGGAAGATCGATGCCGGGATTGGTTCGCGCCAGGTCGATGTCCGACGAGAAATTAAAGATCTGAGACAGCAGAATCACGCCGTTCAGGTCGATGCTCTTCTCATTCTCCAGAATGTTTGAGACCACAGACGACCGCGTCGTACCGTAGCTCTCGCCGAAGAGATATTTGGGCGAGTTCCAGCGGTTGTACTTGCTGATGAAGCGCGCGATGAATCGGGCATAGGCGTGCGCGTCCTCGTCGACGCCCCAGAAGGCTTTCTCCTTATCCTTGCCCACGAGCCGTCCAAAGCCGGTCCCGGGCATATCGATGAAGACCAGGTCACTCACATCGAGCAGGCTGTATGTGTTGTTCACCAGCTTGTAGGGCGCTCCTGCGAGATGCCGGTCGTCCGAAGTAACGACGTGCTTCGGCCCGAACGATCCCATGTGCAGCCACACGGTCGAGCTGCCTGGCCCGCCGTTGTAGATGAAGGTGATGGGCCGGTCTTCGGCCTTCGCGTCCTTCTTGAAGTAGGCCACGTAGAACATGCGCGCAACGGGCGGCGCATCCTTCGGATCCTTCGACGCTGCGGCGGCGAGTGCGGCCTCGGTATCGGGCAGTGGCTTGCCGTCTGGACCAAGCTGCGCGTCCTGCTCTTCAGTTGCCCCGACGGTGATGGTTCCGGCAACGGCTCTGTAGGCGATCGTAGCGCCGCCGGCGGTGACGGAGCCTTCGGTCGTCGAATCGGGCGCCAGGGCTGGAGCGGGAGCAGGCGTGGGTTTTGACTTGGCGTCGGGAGCGTCATCCTCTGCGGCCAGGGCAGAAATCGAAATCACGCCGGCCAGCAGTGCGGCCATTAGTGGAGAGAACCTTACCATCGGGTAAACCTCTTGCTTCAATAAATTTGTAACCAGTATAGAGCGCAGAGCGGGTGCTAATCTTGGCTTTGGTTCTGTTCAGGAGAACAGCCGTGTTCCACCCACTCCATCTGTGGGCTCCTCTAGTCACGTCCGCTGTAGTATTCGTCACAATTTCCCCGTATTGCCGGGTGAACGCCGCATGAGCGTGCTGAAGCTGCCCGCATTCGTGGTATCTGTTTTGATGATTGCGGCGAGCGCGGCAAATGGCGCGACTCCCGTAATCATTCACGTCGACGCGAGCAAGACCGAAGGCCCGTACACACCCGTCTGGAATTACTTCGGAGCCGACGAGCCCAACTACATCTACGCGCCCAACGGCGAAAAGCTGCTGCGCGAACTCAGCGCGCTCGGCCCCGCTCCTGTCTATTTCCGCACACACAACCTGCTGACCACGGGCGATGGAAGCGGCTCGCTTAAGTGGGGCTCGACGAATGCTTATCGAGAAGCCCCCGACGGTTCACCCATCTACGATTGGACCATCACCGATCGAATCTTCGATGCCCTTCAGGGTGCCCACGTTCGTCCGCTGGTGGAGGTCGGATTCATGCCCGAGGCACTGTCCACGCATCCTGAGCCCTATCGCCATAATTTCCCGAACGGAAACGTCTTCACCGGCTGGTCGTATCCGCCGAAGGATTACGCCAAGTGGAGCGCCCTGGTCACGGCATGGGTGCGGCATCTGCATCAGCGCTACGACGTGAGCGGCTGGCTGTGGGAAGTGTGGAACGAGCCCGACATACCTTACTGGCACGGCACGGCCGAGGAGTACGACAGGCTCTACGACGTGACCGCCGCCGCCATTCGCAGCGAACTCTCGGACGCCAAAATCGGTGGACCCGAATCAACCGGACCGGCGAACGATCAGGCGGCTGCCTTTCTCCACCAGTTTCTGGAGCACTGCGCCCACGGTACAAACGCCGCAACCAGCAAAACCGGAGCGCCGCTCGATTTCATCAGCTTCCACCCGAAGGGCAGCCCAAAATTCATCGACGGCCACGTGCGCATGAACGTGGGCGCGCAGCTGCGGTCGGTCGAGCGCGGCATGCAGATCGTTGCCTCGTTCCCCGAGTGGCGCAGCACACCCATCATTCTCGGCGAGAGCGATCCCGAGGGTTGCGCCGGGTGCAAAGGCGAGCAGAACGGTTATCGCAACGGCGCACTCTATGGCGTGAGCGTCGCCGAGGCCATCGCCCGAACCTACGAGCTGGCCCGCAAGGAGAATGTGCATCTTCAGGGCGCGGTCACCTGGGCATTCGAGTTCGAAGATCAACCTTATTTCGCAGGCTTCCGCGAGCTCGCGACGAATGGCATCGACAAGCCGGTGCTCAATGTATTCCGCATGCTGGGCATTCTCGGCGGCGACTGGATCAGTGTTACCAGTAGCGGAGCGCAGTCTCTGGGAAATGTGGTCGCCAACAGCGTGACTGCTTCGCCCGACGTCAACGCCATGGCCACGCGCAGAAACCGCGAAGTCGATGTCCTCGTCTGGAATTACCACGACGATGATCTCCCCAGCGATCCAGCCCAGGTGCAGCTTGCGATCGGAAATCTGCCGGCAAGAAAGATACACGCTGAGATCTTCCGTATGGACACCAATCACGGCAACTCGTTTACTGTGTGGAAGGAGATGGGCAGTCCCCAAACTCCCACTGCCGACCAGCAAAAGCAGCTGCAACTTAGCAGCCGACTTGTCGCGACTCCGGAGAAGCCGGCCATCACCGACTCCACCGCCACGCTCAACTTCCCGTTGCCGCGCCAGGGTGTCTATCTCGTGCGCCTCAAGTGGTAGAAGCAGCCGTTGCTCAGCGGTTTCTGCAACGCGCGGATTGGCCCGCTCGTCTAAGATGGAGCAAAGAAAGCGACGTATGGCCGACCGACTCTACTTAAGCTTGTGGTATCCCAATTTTCGCCTGACTTCTTTATCCGCCGCCCTTGAAAAAGTCATGGAACAGTTTGCTGCGGTGGCGGGATCTGCCCGCGTCAAAGCCGCCGCGGCTTATCCGCTCTCGTGGAACGAGGCTCCTGTCTATCAGCGCATCTACGACACTGAGCACGCCGAGGACGCGGTGGACTCCGAACCGAGGTCGGCGATTCCGGCAGCCATGGAACTGCTCCACGACGACTTCGCTTACGAGTTCGAAGTGCAGTGGGAGCTATGGGCTCCCGAAGTTGGCGGCGGCCTGCATCCAATCTGGCGCAAGGAGCTGCGCGTCGTGCGCATCGTCGGCTACGGGCCGCAATTCGATGATGCTGCCTACGAGCAGAACGGGCATATTCGCGTAGACTTCGGCCCCGACGCCCCTTTTCTTCAGGAAGACCTGGACTTGGACGACGAGGCAGCTGCGCACGTAAAGGAAAACGTACAACTGCTGGTCGATTTCACGAACGCTGTGCAGCAGCACGGCGGTATCTCGACCAGGTTGCTGTGGTCGGACTCGGGCGAAAGCCTTGCGCAGAAACTGATTGCGCGGC
The DNA here is from genome assembly GCA_013289875.1 of Acidobacteriota bacterium. Lineage (GTDB taxonomy): Bacteria > Acidobacteriota > Terriglobia > Terriglobales > Acidobacteriaceae > Silvibacterium. Next base: position 9,713 of record JABCZC010000051.1, read on the forward strand.
TGCAAAGTGTGAATTAGCTGGGTGAAACGGGTAGCTGGTGAAGCGGTCAGCTGAAGTCCGGGTGGCTAAGAAGCGGGTAGCCGGTTAGGTGGCAGGTAAAAGGTGTCATTGCAAAACTATCGACTTGATCTGAGGCGTCGCTCCACTCCCTTTGAAGTCACGTTTTTCGCTAACAGGTCTTCAGCCAACCGCTTTTTAGCTACCCGCTTTTTAGCTATCCGCTTTTTAGCTTGGGCGGACCCATGCGCTTAACCGTTGCCAGACTTCGCCTGGGCATCATCGTTCTGGCCGTTGTATTGTTGCTGGTTCTGGCCGGATTCTTCGGATACGCGCGCTACCGCCTACACCGCTTTGCCAAAGACCTGCCGGCTAGGTTGGGAATCGACATCCAGCAGACGGCGAACGGGTTTACCTACTCGCAGTCAAGCAAGGGCCACACGTTCTTTACCATCCATGCCTCAAAGCTGATAGAGCGCAAGAATGGCGGACGCGCCGCGCTGCACGACGTGGATATCACGCTCTACGGTCCCGAGGGATCGACCCGCGCCGACAAGATTTACGGGTCGGACTTCGACTACGATCCACAAAGCGGAATCGCCACGGCGAAGGGCGAAGTCCAGATCGACCTGGGCGGCCTGGGCGCGGTCCAAACACCCCAGACCGGAGCAGCTCAAGACGCTCACGGACAAAGCAACACCATCCATGTAAAAACCAGCGGACTCACCTTCAACTCAAAGACTGACGACGCCTTCACCGGCGAGTACATGGAATTTCAAATGCCGAATGCGGCGGGCAGTTCCACCGGTGCCAGCTACAACTCGAAGACCGGCCTGCTGGTGATGAAGAGTCAGGTGCAAATCACCACCAGCAGCAACGGCAATCAGGCTGTCGTGCGCGCGGCGCATGCAGAATTCCTGCGCAACTCAATGCAGGCCAGCTTGCTCAATCCAGTCTTCGATTACCAGTCGGAGAAAAGCTCCGCCGATCAGGCGATCGTCTACTTCCGCAAGGATGGAACGGCAGAGCGCATCGAGGCCCGGGGCCACATCCACGTTACCAACGACAACGGCGCAGTTGTGACAGCGGAGAGTTCCCAGATACAGCTCGACGCCAAGAGCCAGCCCGTTCAGGTGGATATGGCCGGCGGCGTTAATTTTGTCTCGAATAGCGAGACCCAAAGCATGCACGGCAACGCGGTCGAGGCCACGCTGACCTTCGGCGAAATGTCGATGCTCAAGCACGCCCAGTTCCGCAACGCGGTCAGTTTTGTCGACCAGGCTCTGAGGCTGGACAACGACCCGAAGGGCACGGCCACGCGCGAGGTACTGGCTTCGAAGCTGGACGTGGATTTCGCTCCCGGTTCCGATCCGAAGAAGAGCGTTGCGCAGAAGGCTCTGGCGACGGGCCGCGCCATGGTCAAGCTACATACCATCCCTTCGAACGCTCCTCAACAGCTCACCACGATTACCGGCGACCAGTTGCTGGCGACGCTCGACAACGGCAAAACCATCAAGCAACTCGATGGCTCGGGCAACACGGAGATTGTCGACCTCGCCATAGACGGCTCGACTAACACCAGCAAGGGCGACCGGCTGAAAGTGACATTCACTCCCCAGCCACAGGCCAGCACGGCAAAGGCTGAGAAAGCGCCTGCCCGGCCGCCCGCGAAGCAAAGCGGTTCCGCTGGCTCACAAAACGTGCAGGTGGAAACGGCGATTCAAGACGGCAATGTGGTGATGACGCAGACGCCTGCGAAAAAGCCGGGTGCGCCGGCTGATCCGGCGACAGTTACCGCATGGGCGCAGCATGCCGAATATCACGCTTCCGACCAGATGTTGCACCTGACAGGCGATCCACGGCTGAATGACGGGCAGTCGTTGCAGATGACAGCGCAGGCAATTGACTACCAACGCGATTCCCGCGACGCCGCCGCGCAAGGCAGCGTAAAGGTGACCTATACGCAGTCGAAATCACCCAGCCCAGCCGCCGCCAACCCCGGCCCATCGTTGGGTGGAGATGGGCCGGTTCACATCACCGCTGACCGGGCCCAGTTGCATCATGCCACCAACATCAGCATCTTCCACGGCACTCCGGACACTCCTGCGCGAATGTGGCAGGGAGACAACTCCATCCTCGCTCCGGTCCTCGAGCTGTCGAGAACGCCGCAGACGCTCAGGGCTCACGGAGAAGATGGCAGCTCCGCTCCAGTGGTCAATGCCAACCTGACATCCGCGATCGGCGCCAAGCATCAGCAGGCAGTTGTGCGGGTCCACAGCCAGACGCTCTTTTACGCCGATGCCGACCGCCGCGGCGACTTTCGTGGCTCGGTGACAGCAGAAGACCCGGACGGCATCATTCACGCCGACCAGGTGCAGTTCTATCTGACGCCTGCGCCGCAGCAAAAAAGCCCGAGTGGGTCCGTGCCACCTCAGCCGTCGCAAAGCCAGCTCGACCGCATCGTTGCCACGGGCCGCGTTGTCATTACACAGCCCGGTCGCAAAGGCGTGGGCGAGAAGCTGGTCTACACCGCCGATGATGGAAAATACATCCTCACCGGGACACCTGCAAATCCTCCGCGCATCACAGATCAGGGCAAGGGAACTACCACTGGAGCGACATTGATTTTCAATAGTCAGGATGATAGCGTCGTGGTGAGTGGGGGACAGTCGGGCACCGTTACGGATACGCGCGCTCCGAAGTAGATGCAGAAGCTTTCGACGGATGAGATCGGCAAGTACTACAAAAGACGCCAGGTAGTCAGCGGTGTCAGCGTTCACGTCAGCCAGGGAGAAGTCGTCGGCCTGCTGGGGCCGAACGGCGCGGGCAAGACGACCAGCTTCTACATCATTGTCGGCCTCATCGCTCCGGATTCCGGCCGCGTCCTCGCCGACGGCGAAGACATTACTCGCGTCCCCATGTACATGCGGGCCCGGCAATATGGCATCAGCTACCTTCCGCAGGAGCCGTCGGTCTTTCGCAAGCTCACTGTCGAGGAGAACATCCTCGCCGTGCTCGAAGTGCAGAATATCTCGCGCGAAACGCGGCGCGCCCGCACCGAGAAACTCATTGAGCAGCTTAACTTGGGCCAGATCCGCAAGACCCGCGGTTATGCCTTGTCAGGCGGTGAGCGGCGGCGCGTGGAGATCGCCCGCTGCCTGTGCATCCAGCCTTCTTTTATTTTGCTTGACGAGCCCTTTTCGGGAATCGATCCCATTGCGGTAATCGACCTGCAGGAGATTATCTTCGACCTTAAAGCCAGCGGCATCGGTGTGCTCATTACAGACCATAATGTCCGTGAGACTCTTTCCGTAACAGACCGTGCGTACATCATCAACCAGGGGAAGATCTTCCGGGATGGCACGCCGGAACAGTTGGGCAACGACCCGGAAGTGCGGAGAGTGTATCTGGGCGAGGGATTCTCCCTGGGTTAAGCCGATTGCAAGGTTTGGTGAGATCGGCAGGTTACGAAAGGCGGCGGGACCTTAAGGGTTTTCAGGAAGGTCTTCTAAGGCGTTCCCACCTGGATGTACACTGGGAGGCACCACTCTGCATTTTTCTTGAAGATGGGATGCAATGGCTCTTCTCCAACCCAAGCTGAGCTTGAAAGTAGCTCAACGGCAGATATTGACGCCCGGCCTGATGCAGATGGTCAGCGTGCTGGCGCTGAACAAGCTTGAGTTGAAGGAGATGATCAACGCCGAGATTACCGAGAACCCCATTCTCGAGGAACTCGAAGAGAATGTTCCGCTTCTCGATGAAGTCGCCCAACAGGAGATCGAGCACGACCGGTCGATTGAGATGCGGGCCGCCGAGACGGAGCCCGAAAAGAAAACCGATCCCTTCGACGAAATCGACATGGGTTCCTATTTCCAGGATTATCTCGATCCCGGTTTTCGTACTGGCAACAATTTTGAGATCAGCGAAGCGCCTTCAATTGAGAACTTCCTTTCGCAGCCGGGCACGCTGACCGATCACATCTTCTGGCAGCTCGGTTCCATCTCCCTTTCACCGGCGGTCCGAGACGCAGCTGAATACATCGTCGGCAATCTGAACGAGGACGGCTATCTCACCGCCAGCGATGAAGAGCTGCTTGCCGGCTATCTTCGCGAACAGCTCGGCCCTGAAGCAGCACCCGAACCAGATACAGATGCGGAAGCAGACGCGCACGCGAATTCCGGCTCACAAAAAGCCACGCCCGTTCGCAGGAACAGCCATGCCGCACTGTCGCAATTGCCCCAGGCTATGCTCGACCGGGCCAGGGCGCACCTCGATGCCGGTTTGGCCGTCGTCCGGCAGCTCGACCCCGTGGGTATTGCTACACGCGATCTTCGCGAGTGCCTGTTGGTTCAAGTGGAGGCCCAGCGCAAGGAGTTCGAGCTCATCTTTGCGCGGCAGAGCCGGGGAGAGTTACCCAGCCGCGGGCAGCGTCACACCAGGGAACAGCAGAACGGATATGCCGGGAACGGAAGCTACGCACGCGCGGCGGCCAACGGTTTCGGCAGTTTCGATCCGGATGGCGTTGCCGAGGTTTCCGCCGATGAAGAGCAGGTAATCCCCGAGGCCATCGAGAACCAGAGCAGGGAAGCCGCGCTGCCCAGCTGCACAACCGACAGCCGCCTCGAGATATTCGACGTTGCCGCGTGCATTATCGATAAACATCTGCAATTGCTGCAGAAGCGAGACCCGCGCGAGCTGTCGAAAGCCATCGGAAAGTCTGTTGAGATCGCGCAACACGCCATCGAATTTATCCGTACCCTCGACCCGCGCCCCGGACAGCGATACAACCGATCCGACGCCAGATTGATCGAACCGGATGTGGCCTTTGTGAAGCGCGGCGACGAGTATGTGGTTGTGATGAACGAAGAAGACCTGCCCACCCTGCGGCTAAATCAGGGCTACCGCCGCATGCTGACGCAACAGGGTGCGGAAAAAGAGGTCAAGGATTACGTGAAGGAGCGGTATCGCTCGGCGCTTCAGCTCATGCGCAATATCGAGCAGCGCAAGAACACCATCCTGCGCACCTGCGAAGCGATTGTCCGCCGCCAGGGAGACTTCCTCGAGAAGGGCGTAGAGGCTCTCCGCCCCATGATGATCAAGGAGGTTGCGGAGGAGATTGGCGTTCACCCCTCCACTGTCAGCCGCGCCGTGTCGAATAAATATGTGCACACCGCGCAGGGTGTATACGAGCTGCGATTCTTCTTTTCCGAGGGTGTGAATGGCCCGGAAGGCGCCGGCACGCCGCTCATGCTGCTGAAACGCAAAGTTAAAAAATTGATCGAAGATGAGGATCCCGGCAAGCCGCTTACCGACGATCAGATCGCCGCCATGCTGCAGAGCCAGGGCATCAATGTGACCCGGCGAACCGTGGCCAAATACCGTGAAGATCTGCGAATTCCCAGCACCCACCAGCGCCGCGTTCGGGGATGAGGTACAATCCCCATTCCTGGTGGAAATTCTGTTTCGGAAGGGAGCTTTCACCATGCAGGTTGAGTACACCGGCAGACAGGTGACCGTTACTCCATCACTCCGCACTCTGGCGGAGGAGGGCATTGAGCGAATCGGCAAGATTCTCGGCAGGACAACCGGCGCGCATGTGATCCTGAGCGCGGAAAAATATCGTAAGACAGCCGAAGTGAGCGTCAAAACGCGCCGTCATGACATCCTCGGCATCTCCGAGGCGACCAGTATGGAAACCGCCCTTCGTGGGGCACTGGAAAAGGCGGAAACCCAGGCCATCAAATGCAGAAAGAAGCTTCAGGCGAAGAAGCGTCAGCCGAAAGAAGAGAAACTCCTGGCCGATCTGCAGTTGGAGCGTCCGCGCCGCACCTCCGCAAAGCCCGGCGGCGCAACTGCGAAGCCAGCCGCTGCTGCTTCGAAGGCCAACGGCAATGGACGCAGCAAGCCGGTTATCCCCGTCACCGTGCATAGTTTTCCGGCGCGCACGCCCATTCCCGAGCCGCACATCGTCCGCTCGACCGATTCGGTTGCGCTCCGCCCTATGACCCTTGAAGAAGCCGTGAAGGAATGCGAATTTCGCGATCGCGAGGTCTTCGTCTTCCGCGACAAGGGCGGAAATGTAAAGGTGCTGCACCGCAAGCGCGACGGCAAAATGGAACTCATCGAAGAGCCTTAAAGGCAGGCTAATTCCTGCTCCCTGATTTACGATGGGTGCATGACCCGGCCGAAAAGGATCGTTCCCAATAAAGCGGCCGCTCGCCTTGCCGTCCACGCGCCTGTTTCTCATGCCGAGCCGCGGCACGAGCTGGTCATTCTCACCGGATTATCCGGCTCCGGCAAAGCTTCGGCGCTCAAGGCCTTTGAAGACCTCGGCTATTACGCCGTCGACAATCTCCCCATCGACCTCCTCACGCCTTTCGCCGAACTGGCGGCGCAGTCGGTCGAGAACACCCGCGCCGCGCTGGTCGTCGATGTGCGCGAAGGGCAGCGCCTGGAGCGCTTTCCCGCCATGTTGAGAGAAGTGCGCAAGCGCCTCTCCACCACCGTCATCTATCTCGAGGCCTCCAAGGCCGCTCTTCTCCGCCGCTTTTCCGAAACGCGTCGTCCCCATCCGCTCGGCCGTGAAGCGATGGTCGGACCTGCGATTCAAGCCGAGCGCAAGCTGCTCGACCCCATCCGCAACGTCGCCGACATCCTCATCGATACCACCAACTTCAACGTGCACGAGCTTCGCGCCTACATCCAGAACCAGTTCGAGCGCGAGTCCGACGGCAAGAGCCTGCTCGTTTCCTCCATCAGCTTCGGCTACAAGAACGGAGTGCCGCTCGAGGCCGACCTTGTCTTCGATGTGCGCTTCCTGCCCAACCCGCACTTCATCCCCGAGTTCCGCCATCTCACCGGCCGCCATCCCAAAGTCATCGCCTACGTGCGCAAATTCGCGCAGACGCAGGAATTCCTGGGCCGCGTTACCGATCTGCTGCTCTTCCTGCTTCCGCACTACATCCACGAGGGCAAGAGCTATCTGACGGTGGCTTTCGGATGCACCGGCGGGCAGCATCGATCGGTGATGATCGCGGAAGAGATGCGCAAACGCCTCGCGAAAGAAGGCTACCGCGTAAAAACCGCGCATCGGGATATGCCGCGCTGATTAAGGCCTGCCTGAATCCCGCATCCCTCGGTACGAATCTACTCCTGCAGACAACACAGGAGTCATCATGGATCTCGGACTCAAGGGCAAGCGCGCACTCGTTACTGGCTCAACCGCAGGCATCGGATTCGCCATCGCCAAACTCCTCGCGCGCGAAGGCGCATTCGTCTATGTCAATGGACGCACCGAGGAGCGCGTCAACAGGGCCGTCGGCGAGATCGAGGGCAAGGTGGATGGCGTTGCCGCCGACCTGAGCACCGAAGAAGGCGCAAAGACGCTCTTCTCTCGCGTCCCACACCTTGATGTACTGGTCAACAATCTCGGCATCTTTGAGACTAGGCCATTCCTTGAAATCGACGACGCCGACTGGCGGCGATTTTTCGAGACGAACGTGCTTTCCGGAGTGCGCCTGTCGCGCCATTATCTCCCCCAGATGCTCGAGAAGAAGTGGGGCCGCGTGATCTTCATCTCCAGCGAATCAGGCGTGCAGATTCCCGCTGAGATGGTGCACTACGGCATGACCAAGACCGCGCAGATGGCCGTCGCGCGCGGCATCGCCGAGTCATTCCCGGCCAGCGGCATCACGGTCAACTCCGTGCTGGTCGGCCCCACTGAGAGCGAGGGCGTGGCTACCTTCGTCGAGAGCCTGGCCGCGCAGCAGGGCAAGACGAAGGAAGTGCTTGCCCGCGAGTTCTTCGAGCATGCCCGGCCCAGCAGTCTGATCAAGCGCTTCGAGACTCCGGAAGAAGTCGCCGCGATGGTCGTTTATCTATGCAGCGAGGCAGCTTCGGCGACGACCGGCTCCGCGATCCGCGTTGATGGGGGCGTGATCCGCGCTATCGCATGAGAAGTGAGTCGACCTCCAGCGTAGAATCGGCGCAGTAGCGTCTGCGCTGGAGAAAGGCCTTCCGTGAGCTTTCGGTCCCTCGTCCTGCTCATTCTGGCTGGAGTCATCGTGCTGGTACTCATCCGCCGGCGCGGTTCTAGGCGGTAGCGTGTTGACCAGCCGAAGGCCTCTCCGTGTGCCCAGCCGCGGCAAACAGTCTAAAATAACGGAATGATCTGGCAGTCGTGGCCAATTGAGCCGCTACCTGGGAAGAAGCAATGAAGCGAGGGTGGCGACTGCTCCATTACGCCGGCCGATACTGGCTTCAGATCATCTCCGCCGTTGTGCTGGCCGCTGCTGTTGGACTCCTCGACGCCTTTCGCGTTCTGCTCGTTGGTCCCATTTTCGACAACGTCCTCCATCCCGGAGGCAGCCGCAAAGACATTACGCTTCTCTCCGCGCTGGGAACCCGATTTCACATCGACCTTCAGAGCCTCGTCCCATCGCACTTTCACAATGACTGGACCGTCGTTGCGTTCGCCTTCGTTGGCTCTACGCTTCTGAAGGGCATCTGCGACTACACCGGAACCTACCTCGCCAACTACGCCGGCTTCGGAATGATCACCGATCTGCGCGACGATCTATACGAAGCCATCCTGCGCCGCTCGATCTCTTTTTTCCAGAAACACGCCACCGGCACGCTGCTCTCCGCGCTCATCAATGACATCGAACGCGTGCAATACGCCATGTCGTCGGTGCTGTCGGATTTTCTCCAGCAAGTCTTCACGCTCATCTTTACGGCTGCGGTGGTCATCTTTCTCGGCGGCAAGCTCGCGTGGGTTCTACTGCTCTTTGTTCCCATCGTCCTCGGCTCGATCAGAAAAATCGGCCGCGGCGTCCGCCAGACCACGCGCAAAGGCCAGGACAAGCTGGCCGAAATCCAGAACATCCTGCACGAAACTATCACCGGCAATCGCATCGTCAAGGCCTTCAATATGGAGTTCTGGGAGGTGCTGCGCTTCCGCCAGGCCGCGCGCCGTCTCTTTCGCGCCAATCTCAGTTCGGTGCGCGCCCAGGCCATCAGCTCGCCGCTCATGGACCTGATCGGAGCCGTGGCTATCGCCCTGCTGCTTCTCTTTGGGCGCAACGCGATCAACAGCCACGTGATGACGACGGGCACGTTCTTCGCTTTCATCGTCGCGCTCTTCAAGCTCTACGATCCGGTGCGCCGTTCAGCGGTGTACTACAACAGCTTCCAGCAGGCGCTCGGCGCGTCGCAGGCCATCTTCGAATTCATGGAAGACCAGGACGAAGTCGTCGAGCGCAAGCACCCATTCCACCTGAAGGGTTTTCGTGAGGCGATCCGATTGGAGAACGTGGGCTTTGCCTACAGCAGCGACGAAGGCAAAAGGGAAGTCCTGCATAACATCGATCTCGACATTCGACACGGCGAAGTGATCGCACTCGTCGGCCCGAGTGGAGCAGGGAAGTCGACCCTCGTGAATCTCATCCCGCGCTTCTTTGACGCCACCTCGGGTCGCGCCCTCATCGATGGACACGACCTGCGCGATGTGAGCTTGAGATCGTTGCGGGAACAAATCGGCAAGGTCACGCAGGAGACGATCCTCTTCAACGACACCGTGCGCAACAACATTGCCTATGGACAGCCTGATGTGCCGCTTTCGCGCGTGGTTAAAGCCGCGCATGCCGCTCTTGCACACGACTTTATCCTGCAGATGCCGGATGGTTACGACACCATCATCGGCGAGAAAGGCTTCCGCCTTTCCGGAGGCGAGCGTCAGCGACTGGCCATTGCCCGCGCTATTCTGAAGGACGCCCCCGTGCTCATTCTCGACGAGGCTACCTCCGCACTCGATAACGAAAGTGAATCACTCGTACAGACGGCGCTGAGCAATCTGATGACTGGTCGCACGGTTATTGTGATTGCGCACCGGCTCTCGACGGTTCGCCGCGCTACGCGCATCGCGGTGCTCGAGCAGGGACGCATCACCGCTATCGGCTCACACGAGGAGCTGCTGCAAATCTCGCCCACGTACCAGAAGCTATATCGCCTGCAGTTCATGGGCGCCGACGAATACGACTCGCGCGAACCGGCCCTGCTGGGAAAGGTGGATGCATGAGTACGCCAGCACCTGTTTCCTCGCCAGTCTATTCCATGACCGGATTCGCCCGCACTTCGGGGCGCGTTTCCGAATCGCTCAGCTTCGCCCTCAGCCTCAAGAGCGTCAACCATCGCTTCCTTGACCTGCACATGCGCCTGCCAGGCGGAACCGAGTCGCTCGAGATGCAGCTTCGCCGCCTGCTCAAACAGAAACTGGTGCGCGGTCACGTCGAAGTTACGCTCAACCTCGACCGGGGCCAGAAGACTGAGACGGCTTATGACGCGGCGCTTGTGGAAACCTATCTCACCGCTTTCCGCAGCGCCTCCGCGCAGCATGGATTGCTGGGTGCGCCGGACCTGAATGCCATCTTCCGCCTGCCTGGCATCTTCAACGGCGATAGCCGCTCCTATGAGAAGGCTTCAGGGGATCGCGGCTCCGAAGAAGAAGCCCGCGCTCTCGAAGCCGCGGTCCTTGAAGGGATCCCGCGGCTCATCGACGCCCTGAACGTCATGCGCGCGCAGGAAGGTGCGGCCCTTGCGGCTGAATTGCACGCCGCCCTCGACCGCCTGCGCAGCCTGGTCGACGAAGCGGCGGAGTTGCGCGAAGATGTGCGCCAGGCTTACTTCGAGCGGATCAGCCAGCGGCTCGCAGCCATGCTCGATGGATCGTTCGACCGCGATCGCGTGTTGCAGGAGGCCGCGCTGCTCGCCGAGCGCAGCGATGTGGACGAAGAAGTAACGCGCCTGCGCACCCATATCGATCACTTCCGGTCACTGGTGGAGAACGGCGGCGAAATTGGCAAGAAGCTCGACTTCCTGTTGCAGGAAATGAACCGCGAAGCCAACACCCTGCTTTCCAAAACAGGCGGTGTTGCCGGAAATGGTCCGCGCATCACCGAACTTGGCCTGGGCATGAAATCCGAAATAGAAAAAGCGCGCGAACAGATTCAAAATCTTGAGTAGGGACGCGAATACAAAGGAGAACACCAGCACTTTGGCAGGCATCTTGTTTCTCATCTCGGCTCCCTCCGGCTCGGGCAAATCATCGCTGGTGAACCGGCTTCGCTCGCTGGTGGAAAACCTCGAGTTTTCCGTCTCGTACACGTCGCGCACGCCGCGCGGCTCCGAGCAGGAGGCCCGCGAATATCATTTCATCTCGCGCGACGAATTCGAGCGAATGATTCACGCCGGCGAATTCCTGGAGTATGCCGATGTCTTCGGCAACTACTACGGTACGGCGCGACAACCGATTAATGAGGCCTTCGCCAAGGGCAAAGATGTGCTGCTGGATATCGATGTGCAGGGCGCTTCGCAGGTGCGCAACAAGATGTCTGACTCCGTCAACATTTTCCTGATGCCGCCTTCACCGGATGATCTTGCTTATCGCCTGCGCAGCCGCAGTCGCGCGGAAGGTGCTGTGCAGGAAGAGATTATCCGGCGTCGACTCGCCAAGGCTCGCGAGGAGATTGAGAATTACCGCGAATATGGCTATATTCTGGTCAACGATATTCTCGACCGCGCGGTCGAGGAAATGGCAGCCATCGTCGCCGCCGAGCGTATGAGCCGCAACCACGGCCCATCGACTCGCGACGACGAGGAGCTGATCGCAAAGGCGGAAAAATGCCGCCAGCGAAATTCTGAAGTGCGAATTAAACCCGTGCTCCAGGCTTTCGGAGTCGTCAACGCTGAGGCCACTCCGGTGTGAGTTGGTCGAGGTAATTTTTTGGAGAAGAGACGCCATGAGTGTTGAACAAGAGTTCGATAGCAATTTTCGCTATGTAATGGTTGCAGCGCGCCGCGCCCGCCAGCTCCAGAATGGCTCGCAGCCGCTGGTTGATTCCCGTTCCCGTAAGGCCTGCAAAGTTGCACAGGATGAAATCGCCGCCGGCAAGGTCGGTTACGTCAAAGCCGACACACCGGTGATCAAGCCGGAGATCGCGGCTCCCGAGATCCCGAAGTTCGTCAGCGTTTAAGCCGGATCGCACACATCGTGTACGGATTTTCGGGTCTCGATTAGCAACCTCCCGTAATATTCAGGTATGAAGGTTACGGTCGGGGTTTCTGGCGGCATCGCCGCTTACAAGGCGGCGGAGCTGGTTCGTGCGCTTCAACAGCAGGCGCTCGATGTCCACGTAGTGATGACTGAGGCGGCGGTGCAATTTGTTCAGCCGCTCACGTTCGCCTCGCTTACCGGTCACAAGGTCATCACCAGCCTCTGGACTGCGCCTGAGTCGTCAGACGACAACCTCGACTCGGCCATCGAACACATTGAAGCCGCGCAGACGACCGATGTCCTTGTCGTTGCCCCGGCCACGGCCAGTATTCTGGCTAAATTCGCGCACGGGATCGCCGACGATTTTCTGACCACGCTCTATCTCGCCACCACTGCGCCGGTAATCGTGGCTCCTGCGATGAACGTGAACATGTGGCAGCACCCCGCCACGCAAGCCAATCTCGAAACGCTCGCGAGCCGCAATGTGCACATCGTACCGCCCGACGCCGGATACCTCGCGTGCGGCATGACCGGCAGCGGCCGCCTCGCCGACACGCCAGCTATCGTTGAAGCGGTCCTCGGTGTGCTGCACCATCGCAACGATCTCGCCGGTGAGATCGTGCTGATAACCGCTGGAGGCACCCGCGAAGCTCTCGATCCGGTGCGCTTCCTCGGCAATCGCTCCAGCGGCAAGATGGGATACGCTCTCGCCGAAGCTGCCGAGCGCCGTGGCGCGCGCGTCATTCTGGTCACTGCACCCACCGCCCTGCGTCCGCCAGCTAACGTTGAAGTCATCCCCGTCATCACTACCGAAGAAATGCGCGCGGCCGTCCTCGGACGCATGGATCAGGCGAGCGTTGTCATCAAGGCTGCCGCCGTCGCCGACTACCGTCCGCTCAAACCGGCCGATCAGAAGATGAAGCGCAGCGGTCCTCTCACTATCGAGCTCGAACCGACCGAAGACATCCTCGCCGAGGCCGTAGCCCGCCGCCATTCGGGTCAACTCATCGTTGGCTTCGCCGCCGAGACGCAGGACGCCGTCGCCCACGCCCGTGCCAAGCTGATGCGCAAGGGCGCTGATGCCATTGTCCTCAACGACGTCTCGCGCGAAGGCATCGGATTCGATTCCGACCGGAACGCGGTCACCTTTCTCACGCCATCCACCGCTCTTGAGCTCCCGGAGATGGCCAAGCGCGACCTCGCCGACCGCATCCTTCAGGAGATCCTCGGCCTGCGCCGCCCGCAGAAAGTCGTTGCTGAGAGCATCACCATGGAGTAGCCGAGGACGGTACTATGGAGTTGGCGCGGATGTATTTTCGGAGCCACTTGAGAGCCGCTCTTCGCTGAAATGACCCAACTTACCCCCGAACTCGACCAGGCCATCCAGGCCCGCATCCGCTACTTTCGCGATCTGGGCGTCTATGACCTTTATCGCCGAGGCCAGCCGGTCCCTGACCCAGCTGACGCCGAATTAGCATCCGTATCAGTTACAAATGTCGAACCGGAGCCGCCCATCCCCGAACGCAAACCCATCCCTCCGCCCCTTGTTTTAGCCGCTTCTGCCGAGAGCATCCCAGCCGCCGATCGCGCTTCTGCACTCCAGACCATCCGTGAAGATATCGGAGACTGCACCCGCTGCCCGCTCGCGTTCCAGGGCCGCCATACCATCGTCTTCGGCGACGGAGACCCCAATGCGCGCCTCATGTTCATCGGTGAAGGTCCGGGAGCTGACGAAGATGCGCAGGGGCTGCCTTTCGTCGGTCGGGCCGGGCAGTTGCTCAACAACATGATTGCCGCGATGAGTCTCAAGCGTTCCGAGGTTTACATCGCCAACATCGTCAAATGCCGTCCGCCGCAGAACCGTGTCCCCGAGCCCGAAGAAGCGAACACCTGCACGCAGTTCCTCTTCCGCCAAATCGATATAATTCGCCCGCAGGTGATCGTTGCTCTCGGCGCGACGGCCGCGACCTATCTGCTTGGAGGCAAATCCGCGCTCGCGCGCCTTCGCGGACGTCTGCACGAAGCTCGCGGCACGAAGCTTATCGTGACCTATCACCCTGCCTATCTGCTGCGCGACCCGACTCAGAAGAAAGAGGCCTGGAAAGACCTGCAACTCGCCATGACCGAGCTTGGACTCAAGCCAACGCCGCGTCCGGAGACCTAACTCGTAGCCGGTTGGCCGCTTCTTCGCTGCTCGGACTTCAGCTTCTTGTACCCTGTAGCAAGTGCCTGCTTTCTGTGACGTTGCCCTGCCGGTCCCGCTTGATCGCGCCTTCACCTATGCGCTTGGCGAAAAGACTCCGCCCATCGGAGCGCGCGTGCTCGTCCCCTTCCGCAACGAAAAGATGACCGGCATAGTCCTTCGCATCCATGACCAACCGCCGCCAGTCGAAGCCAAGCCCATCCTCAACATTCTCGACGAAGAATCGATCCTCTCTCCGCAGCTTCTCGAGCTGGCTCAATGGATCGCGCAGTACTATATCGCGCCTGTCGGAGAAGTTCTCCGCGCGATGCTGCCTCTCATGAGCGAAGTGCGTAAGCACGTGCTCTACCGGATCAGCGATCTCGGCCGCGAAGCTCTCTTCGAAGGAGCGGAGCAGGGCTCCTCGCGCCGGTCCCGCCGCTCGCCCGACGAGCAGGACACCGAATACAAGGTCCTCAACTATCTCGAAAACGGAGACGCCATCCGCGCAGCCACCCTCCGCTCCGCAACTGGAGTTACTCATCATTTGCTCACCGGAATGCTGCGCAAGAGGTGGATCACCCGCGAGACCACTGCCGTGCCACGCGATGGCCGCCGGACTGTGCGCTATGCGGTGCTCGTTGAAGACGCGCGCCTTCCCAAGCTAAACGACAACCAGCAGGCCATTCTCGCCGAGCTCGCCGGCTCGGGAGGCGAGCTGCCGGTCGCAGAATTGCGCCGCCTCCCCGTTCCAGCGTCCACTCTCGCAACGCTGGTCAAGCGCGAGCTGGTCAGGATCGAAGAGCGTCCGGCCGACTTCCACCTCACGCAGCTCTCCACGCTGCATCATCCAGCGCACACGCTCAACTCCGCGCAGCAGGCTGCTCTCGACACCATCACAGCCGCCGTAGAAATCGCTGAATTCCGCCCCCATCTGCTCCACGGAATCACCGGCTCCGGCAAGACTGCGGTCTATCTTGCCGCCATGCAGCGTGCTCTCGATCGTGGTAAGTCCGCCATCCTCCTCGTTCCTGAGATCGGTCTCACGCCCGCCATGGCCGCGCAGCTGCACCACGCATTCGGAAATGAGGTCGCGCTGCTGCACTCCGCGCTTACACCTGAAGAGCGCTCCGAGCAGTGGCACCGCATTCGCCGTGATGAGGCTCGTGTCGTCGTCGGCACGCGATCCGCCATCTTTGCGCCCGTGGAAAATCTCGGCCTCATTGTCGTCGACGAGGAGCACGACTCCAGCTACAAACAGGAGTCAATGCCGCGCTATCATGCCCGTGACACCGCCGTCATGCGCGCCAAGCTGGCCGGTGCAACCATCGTGCTCGGCTCGGCCACTCCATCGCTCGAATCCTGGCACAACGCGCGCCAGGGCAAATACGCCCAGATCGAAATGCACGAGCGCGTCATGAACCGCCCACTGCCGCTAGTCGAGCTCGTCGATATGCGCCGCGAATTTCAGGAGACAGGCCAGGAGCATCTCTTCTCGCGCGCCCTCATCGAGCAGACCCAGGCCACGCTCGATCGCGGCGAGCAGGCCATCATCCTGCTCAACCGCCGCGGCTACTCCTTCGTTGTCATGTGCCGCGCCTGCGGCGAGAAGCTGCAGTGCGAGAACTGTTCGATCTCGCTCACCTACCACAAGCCGGTAACAACGATCGACGGGCACGCGCCGGTGGGCCAGCGCCTGGAATGTCACTATTGCGGTTACAAAAGAACTGTGCCCCAGCGCTGCCCCAATTGCGACAGCGAGCATCTCTATTTCCTTGGAGCAGGCTCACAACAAGGTGAGGAGCGCCTGCAGGAGATCTTTCCCGGCGCGAGAATCGGTCGCATGGACCGCGATACGGTAAGAGGCCGCGCTGATATGGAGCGCCTGCTCATGAGCCTCCATTCCGGTGAAATCAATCTGCTTGTCGGCACGCAGATGATCGCCAAGGGCCACGACATCCACGGAGTCACGCTGGTCGGTGTTGTCGGTGCGGACTTCGCACTCGGCCTTCCCGACTTCCGCGCCGCCGAGCGCGTCTTCCAACTGCTCACTCAGGTGTCAGGACGCGCAGGACGAGGCGAGCTTCCCGGCACTGTGCTCGTGCAGACCTACCATCCCGATCACTACGCCATTCAGTGCGCGGCGAAGCACGACTTCCACGCCTTTGTCGAGCGCGAGATGAAGTACCGTAAGTGGATGCACTATCCGCCCTACGCCGCGCTCGCCAATCTCATCATTCACAGCTCGCGCCTTGAAGAAGCCGCCGGCTGGGCGACCAGCCTCGGCCGGTGGTTCCAGTCCACACAACTCGACGGAGTCCGCGTGCTCGGCCCCGCCACAGCCCCCATCGCCCGCATCAAGCGCATCTATCGCTTCCATCTGCTCTTGAAGGCAGCGAAGCGGCAGGCACTCGCGCGCACATTGCGGCAGGCGCTTACTCAGGCTGACGCACTGAACATTCCGCGCCGCAGTCTTATCGTGGATGTCGATGCCGTAAACCTGATGTAATTCCGGTCATTGCTGCGTTGGCACAGGATTATAAATGCATTCGGGGCCCGGGGTGACATTGTTATTCGAAAACACCACCGTGCCTTTGTCGAAATAAGGATCGCTCGCGGGATCGCCGGTGAAGTGAATCGGCGCGGGCGGCAGATTGGGTTGAGCGCCCGCCACAAATGAGTCGGGCATCGTTATGGAGAAACCGAAGCAGCCGGCGATTGGACAATCGATGTCCTTGACGGCCCAGCTGCAGACATTGTCAGCGCTCTTGCAGGCTGGATTGTTTGGATTGCATCCGCACACGCCCGCGCTATAAGTGCAATAGCTCGTTGGCTGGCAAAACTGTTGCGCGGCATTAGTGAATTCCGTGGCGTGCTGGGACAGGTCGACGGTCACCGTCAGCAACCCGGTGATGGGATCGTAGGTTTTGCTGGTGATCCAGTCTCCGGTCGGCGCTGCATTCGTCACGAATTTCTGATCGGGCAGCTGAATACGCGCTGGCGCAACCGTATCCTCGCCGGCGGATTGGGAAACATTCCCGACGTAGAAGCTGTATGTCTGGTGAAAGTCCTTTGTGGCGAAGAGAAAAAACACATAGTACGTTTGGTCTTTCATGAAAATGTTAGGGTTGGCTACCATTTGGTTTGCAGCCGGAACAGTTGTGTCGATGTAATAGCTTCCGTGATTAACCGTTAGGTTGCTCCGCTGCACGCTCACCTGGCCCATCAGACGAATTACCGGCCGCGTAGTCGGGTCGTTCTGATATGCGGTGAACTCGTCGCTGGTAAGGTACTGGCGATAGAGAGGCACGCCGGAGCAGGTCTGATCGGTGCAGTTGCCTCCCCAGGTGGAGCAGCCGGCAACAGTAACCGGCATGCCGTTGATGGTCTCTTGGTGATCGCAGTAGTGATAGACGACGGTGCTCACATACTGATAGGGGCTGGTGTCGGCCGTGGCATCGGCCTGGTAGGTTCCTCCCGGGAAGGAACTCGAGCACTCAGGCGTCAGGAGTGGCGCGTTGAAGAAGGGGTCTTTATTCACTGAGATCGAGGGCTCATAAGGAGACTTGCTTCCCGACACAAGGCCGGTCAGCGCCCCGTCATCGTCGCTCAGCTCTGTCTGGCGATCGATATCCGTGAAGTTCGCTCCGAACATCCCATTTTCCCAGGTGCAGTAGGTGTTTTTGACTTTGGTGAAATCCGTTGTGAACGAATTGGGATTCCACAAAGGCTCAACGACGAAGTGGCGAATATCAACGTTCTTAAAGGCCAGGTTTCTGGAGTGGAAGGCTGGCGGGTAATAGAAGCCGTTGGGCTGCTTCCACGCGATGGCGGCATTGGGCAGAATGCAGTCGTTTCCGGGCAGATTGGTTTGCGGGTTTTGCAGAACCCCGACCTGAAAGCCATTCATCCATCCAAGCCTCTGGCATTCTCCCGGATTGTCGTTTCCACCCACCGGCGCCTTGCAATCGCCGACGGTGCCGATTTTCGTGACATGAATGTCCGAAAAGGCATCGGAGTCTTCAAAGACAGGGCCGTCGTAGATGTTGAACAGCCGCTGCGCATTGCTGAAGGAGTCGACGGGCATGCTGATGCCGTCGGCTGTGGAAACGCAGTGGTCGCCGTTGTATGGGCAGTTGAGTGAGAACATTGTGTTGGAGCTGGGATTGAAGGGACCGGCATTGGAAGCGGCGGGGTTGTCGGGAACTTCGTTGGCAGTGATGGGTTGGGTATTGCCGACAAAAAGATTTCTGAGAGACAGGTTCCAGAAGCCTTGAGCGGCGTCCGATCGGGTGTATCCGCCTCCGGTGATCTGGGTAAGTCCGGCGCTTTGGACGTCGGTGATCGCGCTGTCATGTATCAGGAACCACCATCCGCGCAGCCAGATCGCCGAAAAGTTCTTCGAGGCCCAGTTGAAGGAGGTGGTGAAATAGTCGATAGTCGTCGCAGCACAGTTTGCCTCTTCCCCATTCAGGCCGCTGCATATCGGAACCTGCGTGCAGTCCGTCTGGCCGGCGGCGCACAGCGTGGCGTGCTGGCGCAGTCCCGCGTTGACGTTTGGATAAGGAGTCGGCGCCGGGTTGGGTACCGCCGCGAGAGTATTCGTGTTCGGCGCCAGGTCCGGAGACGCGACAACTCCGAGACAGGGCGCGGTATCGCCCACGGTTTCAAGCGAATTCATCGCCGTGCTGCACGAGTTGCCGGTAAACTTCAGCATCGGCACGATTCCCGCTCGATTTGTGGTCTGCATGCCGGCATAGGAGTCCCAGGTTTCATAAACCGACGAACCGCTGATTGCGCTTGGAGGCATCCAGTAGCAGGCGCCGCACGTTCCCGCCCCCACGGCTACGTTGTACTGGAAGTCGTTCCATGTATTCATGATCCAGAAAACGGATGGATGGTCGTAGTCGGAATGGTAGGGAAAGATCTCCGCTCCCGAATTTCCGGGCTGGGCGAGAATTCCCGGTACACTGCGGTCATTGAGGCTGTCGTATACAGCGGCGCGTGCCTGGATGCCGATGTTCGAATAGAGCTGGTTGTTCGTCTCCGTAGCGTCTTCCAGATAAAAGCCGTGGCCGATCGAACGATAGCCGACATTCCGCGCCAGCAGAAGTCCCTGCGTAGCGTGCACAGTGATAAAGCGTGTATTCGAATCATGGATGGAGCTGTCCGCAACGTAAGTGCCCTGGAAACCCTTTGCCACGTCAGGCTGCGGCACGGTGCGATCCATGTGGAAGTGAATCGGATAGCGGCCGATAATGCCGCCCTGGCCGAGCTGGTAATACTCCACGCCCTGGATCTGATACTGCGCGACACCGGCGCGAATGACGGTATGGCCGCCGTAATAGCCCGAAGGAAAGTGCGGCGTGGACGAATAGCGGTCGGTGAACACCGGGGTTTCGCCTTCGGAGGCGATCATGATGCTGCGCGTCAATAAAGCAACGGCTGCCCGCGTTTCCAGGTGCCGGGAAGGAAGCTGCGGCGCCGGACGATTGGGATCGTCGTTGGGTCCTTTGCCCGCTGCAATGCTGGAGAAGTCATACGCCGTGCCAAAGTGCGGATACTTTGTGGGTGCCTGCAGGGTAATCACCGTTCCGTTGGAGTCGCTGCCCACATTCGCGATGATCACTTCCTCGGAATGGCTGGGCAGGTAATCAGTGCTGGTGAGAACGATGTGATCGTTGTTGTCCCACGTGGGAACCGGTCGATCGACATGGAAAGTCATGGTGGGTTTCGTCAGGTTTTCGGTCAATCGTACCCAGCTTGTTCCCGAGTCAGAAGGAGTAGAGGCAATCGGCACTCCGTCACGGATCCCTTTTTTGCCTTTTAGAATGATCGATCCGCCCCAGGAGACCGCCAGCACCTTGCTGCCGAAATATGCATTATCCGGATCGCTATCGGCCAGCTTTTCGTACTGGTAGAAGCAATCGGTTCCCGGATACGAATTGTCGGCCTCGTGCTCTGTCGTGCATGTACTGCCCATCGCGGGCATCGTCTTCATGACGACGTTTTGATTGGAGGTCCAGATATCTGCCGGGACGCCGCAGGTTGGTCCACTCTTGCAGGTAATGGGAGCGATCGAGTCGGTCGCCGAACCGTAGAGCCAGATCGTGACCGGCCCCGTGACCGCTCCGCTGGCACCAGCCTCCAGCGTTCCCCCATTTTCGACGAGGATCGAATGAGCGTGGAAGTCGATCGCTGCATCCTCAAATGTAAGACTGCCGCCGCCCCAGATATTCACGTTGCGATACGCATAGGTGCCTTTGGGCACCACACACGCGACGCCGTTTACCTCCAGGTCCGTGTCATGATGGTCGCCGGCCGGCAGATTGTGCTGGACGACAATGCCCCCCCTCAGGCGTGTTTCCGCTTCAGACAAGCGCGGTGGGGGAGACGTGGCGTCGCATTTCTCAGGAAGCCCGACGACCAGTCGCAACTGAGCGTCGGCATTCACTACCGACAGCGCTCCGGTCAGGAGATAAAGCAGGGCAATGGCAGGAACAGTGAGAGTCGCGCACTTCCCGCAGATACCTTCACGAGACGGCATGGCGGCCTTCCTTATTTGCAACACCTTTTCCGGAAGCGGGATCCAGGGACGAAGCAGAACGAGGGAGCAAGCTGACCGGTTGACTTCGATGTGCGGAAAGAATTCGTGCCGGTTCGCCTGATCGAAATCGGTCTGCAGGAAAACTACCGCTGAATTCTGGCGAATGCAAGGCTTTGTTTTTCGATGCCACGAAGTCGATCCATCAGCGCCGATCGCGGCGGCGCGCTCATATCTCGCAGATTGCTGGCCAGCATCCGAAACAAGAAAAAGTCCCACGCGCCCGAAGACGCGTGGGGGCCGATTTATGTTTGGGTCTGGTACATGCGCCACCGCCGCTACCTGCTCGCCGCAAAGACTTCGCAGGAACAGGTAGTGGCGTTGACCTGGTAAGAGCCTCGGGAGCCGGCTACTGCTGGTTAGCGGGCGCCGTGCTGTCAGAGGCTGCTTTCTTGTGGTGCTTCTTTGCCGGAGCATTACGAGACTGCGCTTGCACCTGGGTCTCGTCCACGGTTGTGGTCTGCTCCGTAAACGCGGCGCCATTCGGTACTCTGTATATCCTGATCGCCTTGGTCTTTTCAGCCCCGGCCTTCACCTGCAGAAGAGAAGGATTGATCTGCTGGCCGCCTTCGCCCTGGGTGAGGTAATACTTCACGTTCACCGCTCGCTGGCCGGCCAGCTGCGTCATCTTCTCCGTTTCCTCGTCCTCCGCATAACCGACGATCACATAACTATCGTTCGGCTCTTTTTGAATGAGCAGGGCTACCTGGTCAAGAGTCGCCTTGCACTCGTTGTCAACGCGGCCCGGCTTGTTCGAGTTATTGAAACTGCACTCTCCTACCTTGGTTGTTTCCTCCACAGCCACGGGCGGAGGCAGAGGAGCAACGTTAACCGCAGCTTCGCAGGTACCGGTCTCGTTGTAAGCGTTGGTCACTGTCGCTGTTGCGGTGATGGAACTACCCGGGCTGGCACCTGTCGTGTCCAGGGTCGCACTGCTGCCCGTCCCGCTGATGCGGCCGGCAGTGGTCGCATAGGCGTAGGTCAACTGACCCCCATCGGGACTTTGCGCTACCACCGACAGCGTCGCCATGTCGCCGGACTTCAAGCTGTTTGGATTGATCACGCAGCTCGCGGTCGGAGGTGGCGGCAGCTTGATCGTAAAGCTGGCGCTGCAGTTTGCCGTGTTGTTCTTCTTCTCTTTCTCGTCGGTGGCTGTCACCGAAACCGTGTAGTTTCCAGGCGCCACACCGGTCGTGGTTATGTTTGCCGTTTCGGTCGTGCCCGAGACCCGGCCGCCGGTGCTTGTCCAGGCATAAGTGAGTGGGTGTTTAGGATTGAAGTACTGCGTTGCGACCGTGGCCGATACCGGATCTCCGGGCATAACCTGGCTGGGAGAAGCAGAGCAGCTCGCCGTTGGCGGGATCGGAGGCGCGCCGCCGAACGTGAAGACGATCCCGGCGAAATAGCGGAAATTATTCTGGTTGGCGGTATAGTTAGCCACGTGGTTGGCCGAGAAGCGAGTCAGCAGATAATCCACCTGGACAGGCCGGAACGAAATAACCTGGTTGACTTTGAAATCGATGCCTCCGCCGGCTGCCAGGGCGAAGCCGTTGTTATTCCCGGAACCGGATGCAGTTTCGCCTTCGGCATTCGCGATGTTGGCGTATGCGTTGGTATGCGCGGCGCCCACCAGCACCTCGCCGAAGGGCTGGACCTTTCCGGTGTGCTTCTTGATCTGGGCCAAACATGTAGGTGAAAACATTTCCGTTCGCGGACCCGGTGTAGCCTAGCTTGTTGTCAAGCTGGTTCTTCAGCCCGCTGCCCTGGGTATACCCCATAAAGTCGGCCTTGACGCCGAAATAATTTCCGAAGTTGACGTCAAACTCGCCGCCTCCGCCGAATACATTGAAACTCGTAATCGGAGCCAGGTTGGGATGAACGTTGACAAACGAAAAGCCAACCGGCACTTCCACCTTGGGAACATCCTG
>JABCZC010000052.1 GCA_013289875.1 Acidobacteriota bacterium
AGACTATGCCGAATGCGTTAATGCACCCGACCGACAACACAGCCACGGAGAGAACCCATGCGGCATAGCTCCGAACCCGGCATGCTGCTCGACATCGCCAGCTACGCCCGTCGCGGGCCTGGTCGCCGGGACCACCTGTCGCATGACGAAACAGAGCTCATTGAGCGCACCGTGCGACACACGCCGGAAGTCATGGTCAAGGTGCTGAGCCGGGGAGGGCAAGACCTCAAAGCTATAGGGCGTCATCTCGGCTACCTGAATCGAGGAGGAGAGGTGGACATCGAGACCGACGACGGGCAACGCCTATCGGGCAAAGGAGTCGAGAAGGAGTTGCTCGAAGACTGGGATCTGGATCTTGAAGAGCATCGGCGTAAGGTCGACCTTGAATCGTGGTCCAATCGGTCGATGCCAAAGCTGGCCCACAAACTCATGTTCTCGATGCCGGCCGGGACGCCGCCGGAGAAGGTGCTGGCCGCGGTGAAGAACTTTGCGAGGGAGGAATTCGGGCTCAAGCATCGCTATGCAATGGTGCTGCACACCGATGTGCCTCATCCCCACGTCCACATGATCGTCAAGGCGGTTAGCGAGCAGGGCACACGCCTGCACATTCGGAAGGCGACGTTGCGGAACTGGAGATCGGAATTCGCACGGCAATTACGAGCGGTGGGCGTGGCGGCCAACGCCACAGACCGCGGCGTGCGAGGCGAGAGTCAATCGCCCAAGCGTGACGGCATCTATCGAGCGGAGTGCCGTGGGGAATCCCGCCGCACCCAGGCGCGCGCTGAAGCAGTGGAGGCTGAGCTGCTAGATAGAAGTCTGCGGGTCGAGGGGGGTAAGGCAAAACTGCTAGAGACGCGAAGAGAGGTGGAACGCGGCTGGCGGGCAGTCAGCGACATCCTGGTTGCCGAAGGACGACCAGAGCTCGCCGCGCAGGTCAGGCGGTTTTCGGCCCAGATGGCACCGCCTTGGACGGATCGAGAATCGATTGCTTGGGTACTACGAAGTCATACCCGTGAGGTGCGGACTAGGGATGATCCTCACGTGCGATGAAGAATGCCTGGAGACTCTCGGCCCTGACGTCGCCACCGTGGATACGCGCGTCTCGTTAAAGATCGCGCATCGCCCGCGTGGCGCCGGACCTCGTCGGCAGTCGGGCCGAATGCGCCACGTTGCGCTTCAACCAGACCTTCTTGACCACCATTCCTTGAACTTGGTTGCGAGGCGTCCGCGTTTCCGAGAAGGCGGCGGTAGCGACGGTGTCTCAGCGGGCGGCTCCCGGTATGACAGCGCGTTGTAGTAGTCGTGCTTCGCTTGGAGATCCCTCGCGAAGCCGGTCGCGATCATCTCCTTCGACCATCGACCGGCCCACTGCACGCGGCCGTTCGAGATCACGTAGTGGGATTGACACGGCAAGTTCCAATTCCCAACGGATGGCGAAACGGATACAGCCCTGCCGTTAAATCCGAGTTCCCAGCCGGTGGGCGAGAGCGGTGTGACGACCTTCTTACCACATCCACAGCAGCACAAATGTGCCATGGTCTTGTATTGAACCGAGATGTAGAGAACTCCCGGCTCGATCTGTTCGGGCACAAACTCCACAAACTCGTACCTTAGGGTGTAAAGCTTCACCATCACGCGTCTTCTCTTCCCACCTTGCTCGTCTCCAGAACGTAGGTGCTGTGATGCTCCTGCATCAGGTCATGGTAGAAGCCAAAGAGCTTCTTCCACTTGATGACGGCAAGCGCGGCATTGAGCGCGTTCAGGTCTGCGACCTGAATATTTCGTGAGTAGTCGTTGGGTCCAAGCGCCGGGGCGAAGGAGATGCGATGGTTACCTCGCACGTGATCGCGCTTGGCGGGGGTACTCGTGGTGGCTCGCAGGATGCCGCTCAACGCGCCGTCTCGCATCTGGACGCCCATGCCCACGTCGATGAACGGGATGCCGGCGTCCTCCAGCGTGCGCATGATCGGGTCTTTCAGCTCTCCGCTGTCCAGACACAGGAATACGAACTGCATCTGGCGAAGCTCATCCCCGTTCACGAGGTCGATCCGATAAGGGTGTGCCACGACCCCGTGGCGGAGCCTAGTGTAGAGATCACGGTAGTACTCGACCTTCTTCATTCCGGGCTTGAGATCCTCGATACCGAGCGCGCCCGGGCAACGGAACGCATTGTGTTGGCTGAAGTCATCATCATCGAACAGATGGATCTCGCGCACCGGGGTCTTGGCGATGAAGTCGAGAATATACGAGCCCGTGCCCCCGAGGCCGACGATTGCGATCCGTGCCATGGCCAATTTGGATGACAGGCCAGCAATTCCCGCCCGACTGGAAGAGGTGTCGAAGTACTTGAAAGGCGACTCCTCATCGGCGTCCGCGGCAATGATCGGAAACACCTGCGCTTTGACGCTGGGGTCGATCGCTTGTGCCTGATGCATCAGGATCTTCGCGTACGTCGTCATCTTCGCGTAGTAGTCCGGGTATCCCTTTCCATCCCGCGGCTTCGTGGAGAACATAAAATGGACCTCGACGCCCTCGACCGGCGTCGCGCGCAGGGCGCTGTGGATGATGCTTAAGGGCACCCCCTCCTTGTCACAGGGCTGCTCGCCCGCGAACCAGACGGTGTGCTCGTCGGGCTTCTTGACGTTGTTCTGAGCGAACTCTAGCGTCGAGACGAGGACACCGCGCTTCACTTCCTTCGCACCGTTGACGTACGGGATGCTCCCGAGAAGCACGTGTGTGCCCACCACCTTGAGGTCGAACCCCTCGTCCCGAAGGCACTTGAGGTCGGGGCTACGATCGACCAGTTTCTGTGACAACGAAGATCATCCCGTTCTTGACCTGGACGGAGTTTCCGACGGTGAGCGAGCCCTCGCGGTTGCTGTGGGGCCCGCGCTCGTATTCCACCGTGTAGGTGATGACGACGCCGGGCGGTGCGGGCTCGGGGTAGGCCAGGTGGGTCACCTGCGCGTACGAGATGGTCGTCTCGGCCCAGGGCTTCTTCTGGGCGTTGACGATCAGGATGATTTCCCTCTCGCCAGTGGCGTCTTGCGCGTCATTGTCCGTGCTCATTGGGGGTTTCCTCTAAAGTGGTACTATGGTCAATATAACTAACATGTTGTCGGAGCTGACTTAAGCGTAGCTAAGGGGGTGGCCAAATGCAATAACATGTCAGTTACATTGACATACCGCGCTGAAGGCGATACAATTCAATCGCTTAGCAGGCGAAAGGTGGCTGATGCTGGACAGCGACAAGCTGTATGGATTGATCGGCGATCGAATTCGTCAGATTCGCGAGACCCAGACGCCACGGATGAGCCAGGGCGATCTGGCAAGAATTCTCGGTCTGCAGCGAACCTCCGTAACCAACATCGAGCTCGGCAAACAAAAGCCCACGGTGGACACGCTGCTCCGCTTGTGCGAGCACTTCGCGCTTGAGATCGATGCCATTGTGCCGAAGTTGCACGAGATCTCACTCGTGCAGGCGCGTTCCGTGGTCGTCGGCGGCAAAGCCCAGGAGGTGGGCGCGAAGACAGCAAACCTGTTAAGCAGCTTGCGCCCGTCGTCACGGGACCGAAGATAGAGACGTACCCCACGGAGCTTTATGAGAAACCGATATGCGAAGACCATAGACCAGCAAAGCGCCGAGCTGCTGCGCAAAATGAACTTGTTAAGCGTTCCCGTCGATGTCGAGGGGGTCGCGCAGAAACTCGGCGCTGAGGTCGTCTACGGCGATCTTGAGGACGACATGTCGGGGTTTCTCCTTCGCGAAAAGGAAGTTGTGAAGATCGCCGTAAACAGGCTGCACCATCCGAATCGCCAGCGATTCACTATCGCACACGAGTGCGGCCACCTGTACCTGCACGCCGACCAAGGCGATCGCCTCTGGGTGGACAAGGCCCATTTCACCATTTTCTACCGAGATTCCAACTCGAGTAGCGGCGACAAGCTCGCGGAGATTCAAGCGAACCAGTTTGCGGCCGGGCTACTGATGCCGGAAGTGCTGTTGAAGGAGCATCTTACTCAAGAGCTGAGCGACGTGGACATCTTTCGCTTGGCCTTGCGCTTTCAGGTCAGCGAACAGGCAATGACGTTGCGCCTGGTATCTCTGGGTATGCTAGCCGCCACTTAGGCTCCGACTATCGCAGTGAAAACAACGACAACAGCTCGTGTCCAACAACCTGAACGCCCAGAAAGCCCTGATCTTTCGGATCCTGCATCGCAGGAATATTCCCTGGATGTTGGATCACGGCGTTCATTGCGGGAGTTCCACGACACGCGATCCGAACTACGTCTCGATCGGCAATGCGGAATTGATTGCGAAACGGACGAGTCGCAGCATCACGGTTCATCCGCACGGGACCCTGGATGACTATGTTCCCTTTTACTTCACTCCGTATTCGCCGATGTTGCTGAACATCAAGACGGGCTACAACGGCATCACACGCAGAGCCAATGAGGACATCGTGATTCTCGTGTCGTCCTTACATCGCCTGAGGGAGCTGCAGCTCCCGTTCGTCTTTTCGGATCGGCATGCATTCCTGAACACGGCCCGTTTCTCGGCCGACATCGCTGATCTCGACCGCATCGACTGGAAGATATTGCAGGAACGGAACTTCAAGCGTGACCTCAACGACCTGCAAAAAATGGACCGCTATCAGGCTGAGGCACTCGTCTTTAGGCGTCTGCCGGTGGAGGCTCTGCTCGGCGCTGCGTGCTACAACGGTACAGTCGGCGCAGAGCTGGAAGCCGAAATAAAGAAGCGCAGCCTGAATCTTCGTGTCCTCGTGCAGCCAAGCTGGTATTTCTGATGATCTCCTACAGACAAGGCAATCTGCTTGAATCCCGTGCTCAGACGCTGGTGAACACCGTGAACACGGTCGGTGTTATGGGCAAGGGCATCGCGCTCATGTTCAAGGATCGCTTCAGGGAGAATTTCAAGCGCTATGCTGCTGCCTGTAAGAACAACGAAGTTCAGATTGGCAGGATGTTCATCACGTCACCCAGCGAACTGGACGGCCCGAAGTGGATCGTGAATTTTCCGACCAAGAAGGACTGGCGGAGCCCCTCTAAGCTGGAGTGGATAACGGAAGGGTTGAAGGATCTGCGGCGCTTTATTGTTGAAGAGCAGGTGACCTCGATCGCCCTCCCGCCGCTGGGATCAGGAAACGGAGGCTTGGATTGGCCAGATGTGAAGGTTGAGATCGAGCGTGCGCTGGGCGACTTGCCCAACGTCGACATTGAGGTCTTCGAGCCGACGAATCAGTATCAGAACGTCGCGAAGCGAAAGGGCGTGGAAAAACTGACCCCTGCCAGGGCTTTGGTCGCGGAGCTGGTCCGCTGCTACGAAGTCTTAGGCATGGAATGCACACTGTTGGAAGTGCAGAAGCTCGCCTGGTTTCTGGAGCGCGCGCTGGAGCGCTTCTCGAGCGACAATCCCCTGGATCTTCGCTTCAAGGCGCATCGCTACGGTCCCTATGCCGACCGGCTGCGGCATCTTCTGGAAGGTCTGGATGGCAGCTATCTGCACTGCGACAAGCGTCTGAGCGACGCCGAGCCGCTCGACTCTATCCGGTTCGACGACTCGCGCAAGGACTACCTGGCTGCCTATCTGAAGAGCGCCGAGTTCAAGCCCTATCGCGCAGCTCTCGATTTCGCCATCCAGCTTATTGACGGGTTCGAGTCACCGCACGGCATGGAGCTCCTCGCAACCGTCGACTGGCTGCTGCAGCGAGAGGGGTGTGAGCCGACTGTTCCCAGCATTCAGGAGGGGCTCCGGCGATGGCCGGCTGCGGAGACCGGGGCGGGCGAGCGCAAGACGCGACTCTTCGACGAACGTACGATTGGCATCGCCCTGGACCGGCTGACGCACGCGCCCGAAGCTGCGAGGGCTTCATGAATCTACGCCTGGCATCAAAAGGGCAATGGGGCCGCGTGCAACTCCATGCACGTCTACACGGAAATTTTCTGCGGAAACTGGGCCCGGACTGTCCCAACATTGATCCTCAGCACCGACCGAACGGCAGCTGAAGACAGGCATGCGGGTCGACCGAGGAAAGATTTACCTGTTACACCGAGGTTTAGGTTGCTCGAGTGATCAAGATTGATCTTGCAATTCGACGGAAGATGAAGCGGCTGAGAAGTGGCAATCCGCCTCGCATCATGGATCTATTTGGAGGCTGCGGTGGAATTACCCTTGGATTTGTAACTGCAGGGTTCGAGCTCGTTGCTTCCGTTGAGTCCGATATTTGGGCCGCAGCCTCGCACGCAGCCAACTTCTCACGATTCAGCCGCGGGAAGTCTCTAGAAGCACATTCACAGGCCCGCGACATCGTAACGGAGACGCCGGGTTCCATTTTCAGGGACCTTGGAATAAAAGGACACGTTGAGGAACAAGTGGACGTGTTGGTCGGCGGGCCGCCTTGTCAGGCATTCGCGCGAGTCGGGCGCGCGAAACTCCGTCATGAGGCGTACCGTCGGTCCGCAAATGATGCCGACACCGCCTTTCTGACCGACGGTCGCGTGAATCTGTGGCAGCGGTATCTCCACTACGTCCGCAAGACCAAGCCGCTAGCGCTGCTGATGGAGAATGTCCCGGACATTCTGAATCATGGCGGTACGAACGTCGCCGAACTTGTATCTCAACGCCTCCGGACCGAAGGCTATCGTGTCCGCTACACGCTTCTCAATGCGTCATGGTTTGGCATTCCTCAGACAAGAGAACGCATGTTTCTGATCGGCCTTCATGAGGCCCTTGATGAAGACGTACTATTTCCAGCACCGACACATCATTCTGTTCTTCCGGCGGGATATCACGGAACCCGGGCAACGGCTAGAAAGCTGATTCCGGAGATCCCAGGTCTGGGGTTTGAGCTCAAACACAGCCATTGTTGGATCAATGATCCGGATGAGGTCGACGGCCTTCCGACCACTACCACCGCCGGCGAAGGACTCGCTGATCTTCCGCCGATATTTGCCCTGAACTGGTTGGAGTGCGGAAAGCTGACGCGAGGGCGAAAGGACCCTTCCGAGCCCGTCAGTTACACGTCTTCGCGACCGACTACTGCCTGGTCGAGATTAATGCGCCAGTGGCCACAATTCGGTACCACGGACCAGACTACCGGACATGTCATACGCTATCTGCCGCGCGACTATAAGTTCTTTCGACTGATGGAAGAGGGGTGGCAGTACCCTGAAGTCTGGCGTTTCGTTGAGGCACAGCGGCAGCAACTTCTAAACGGCCGCTGGAGATCCGGCGAAGGCAGGAATGCGGATTGCGCCCAATTGAGTGAATTTATAAGAGAGTGGACGCTTCCGTATGATCCCGACAAGTTCCCTAACAAGTGGTGGAAGCTACACCGAGACAAACCGGCCCGCACGTTGATGGCACACCTGGGCAAAGACTCTTACAGCCACATTCACTTCGACAGCGACCAGGCGCGCACGATTTCGGTAAGGGAAGCCGCACGACTTCAATCCTTTCCGGACGGCTTCGTGATGAGGGGAAGCATGAATCCCGCGTTCCGACAGATCGGCAACGCAGTTCCACCGCTTGTGGCGTACGCGATCGCAATGGCGATGCGGTCAGTGATTGGGTGCCAGCCCTTGAACGACATGCGCCGCGAAATGCTAGGCCTGGATAAGCGCCTCGTGACGACCACCGTCGGGAGAGACCGCAAATGC
Source organism: Acidobacteriota bacterium (assembly GCA_013289875.1). Classification (GTDB taxonomy): domain Bacteria; phylum Acidobacteriota; class Terriglobia; order Terriglobales; family Acidobacteriaceae; genus Silvibacterium. The sequence goes on from JABCZC010000052.1 coordinate 7,681, forward strand.
GCTTCCTGATCCTGCGCATTCTGACTCACAGCGAGCTGGGTATGTTCCACGAGTATCGGCGGCAAGGAAAGGAAGGGTCGAAGCAGCGAGCGGTGAACTTCGACGGAGACGTGGTAGATCGTGTCTTTCCGGCGGCCAAGGATTCGGATCAAATCGACATGGACCTCCTATACGACACGGACGAGGGCGTAGCCTCGAAACATCACTGGCTTAAGCGGCAGGAAAAGAACTGGCGTCTCGAAGGAAACTGCCCAACAGACAAGTGCTACCACTTTGTTGATCCGGGGAGCTTGTTCGTTATGGAGGTAGACGCTGGTGACACTCCGGCGACCGGGTCCTGGGCGGTATTTCCCGCGAACGACAGGGTGACGAAAGCGATTCTCGCGCACGGGGAGAGTAGCCGGCTGGCGAGCTCGTCGATGATCGCGCTTCATGATGAGGAAGGCGTTCACACGTGGCAGATACTTCGTGACGCCAGACCGGATCTCTTCGCCGCAAATCCCAACCGACAGGTTGCAGACGCGCCCCCGATAAAAAGACGTGGACAAGGTGGCACGGAGCTTCCGCCAAACCCGGCGCGGCTGGTCAAAATCCTGGCAGCAGTCGGCCATACGCTGCCAAGTGCGATCGCTGATCTTGTCGACAACGCGATCAGTGCTGACGCAACCAACATTAGTATCACTTTTGGCCGGCCGGACGGCGGCCACGGCAGATGGCTGACTGTCGCCGACAACGGTAAAGGCATGGACGCCGACCAGCTTGCGGAAGCCATGAGAATCGGCAGCGGAGCTGAATACGAGGGTAATGCGCTGGGGAAATACGGCTATGGCCTGAAGGGCGCTTCCTGGTCGCAGGCAAAGGTATTTACGGTGGTCACAAAGCAGGAGGGCGGCGCCTCGCGGCACCTGACCTGGGACACCGATGATATGGCGGAATGGATAGCGAAATCTGAACCCTTGGAACCATGGGAGCAGAATGCTACCGCGATCAATGCACACGGGACCGTCGTCCTCTGGAAGGATATGCGTCCTCCGCAGGCTATGCCTTCCGCCCGCGGACTTGATCCATACTCGGCAGAGATCATGCAGCTAGAACGCCACTTAGCACTGGTGTTCCATCGCTTCATTGAAGGAAAGGCTGCAGGTCGAAAGCCAGTCGTGATTTCGATTAACCAGGTGCCGGTCAAACCCAACAATCCGGTTGGGCACCCTCTCGCCTTAGCGTATGACCTGAAGACGATTAGAATTCCCACAGAATCTGGGGACGGGAAAGTGCAGGTGCAAGCCTACCTGCTGCCGTCCGAGGACGAGATCAGTGACCATCACCAGGCCGGCGGACCGGAGGCGGTGCGGGACGCTCTGGACGCCATTGGGTTGCATGGCAAGCGGAACGAAACTCAGGGGCTATTCATCTATCGTCACGACAGGCTGATCAAATGGGGCGGTTGGCACCAGATGTGGGAAACCAACGACGAAAAGACGAAGTTGGCGCGAGTAATCGTCAATTTCGATCAGAAACTCGACGACGCCCTCAAAATCAATATAAGCAAGCAGATTGTTCAACTTCCACAGCAACTGCAGGCCGAAATCAAGAAATTGGCTGATATCGCGCGCCGAGATAGCCAGAAGAAGTATCGCAAGGAAACGCCACGTTCGACTCCGCCGCCGAGCACGGCGCCTGCAGTTGGCGTGTCACTAAAACCAGCACCGTCCGCTACGGCCACGCCTCCGGCCGTACCCGTCGGAAGAGCGAGTGCCGGAACGGCTCCAACGCGGCAAATAGCGGTACGGCCCGTAAAAACAGGGAAGTTCCTGTGGAAGATTACCACTGGAATGACTGGTTCGCGTGATCTTCAGGTCAGCGACTTGGATTCCAATCTATCCGCACTTGTCCAACAGATTAGTGATGATCCTCAGGCTATCGGCCATCTCTCGGACTTTCTGGGTGGTCTGGATGAAGCGGATGTTCAGACCATCCTCTTGATCAAGAGGGGCGGCTGATGGCAACGGTGCGAGTAATCAGTGCTGTACCGCCGAAGCCGCACTGGACGGACAGGCTCGCTTCGACGGAATGGTATCACTGGGGCCGACTCAACACTTTGCTTCGCGGTGGTCTCAACTGGCCGCCGCAGCAGGTAGAGTCGGTAGCAGTTGAGTCGCTCAGAATTCTTCGCCGTCTTCACGACCCCCTCGGGCCGTCAGACTTTCAAGGTCGCGGACTGGTTGTTGGCTACGTACAAAGTGGCAAGACGGCTAATTATACCGCGGTTGCCGCACGAGCTGTGGACGCTGGGTACCGGATCGTCATCATCTTGTCGGGGATCCACGATGCTCTCAGAAGTCAGACACAAAACCGTCTGGAGCGGGAATTGACGGGGCATCAGGATGGCGGCGTTCCGCGAGCAGAACGCGGACGCGAGTGGATCTCCCTCACGACGCCGGCCGAGGATTTCAAGGAACAGGACGTTCGCATACTTCAGTCTCCGGCGCCGTTTCTTGCAGTAGTGAAGAAGAATTTCGCGGTCCTCACTAAGCTGGACCACTGGTTCGAATCCGCCAGCCGCTACCTCGCCGATATGCCGGTTCTGTTGATTGACGATGAAGCGGATCAGGCGTCGATCAATACGAAGGGAAACAGGCTTCCAGACCCGAGCGTGAGTGACGAAGAAGACGTCGATCCAAATGCCGGCCCATCTAAGATCAACGCTCTGATCCGCTCGATACTGACGCGGACGACGAGAGCGTCCTATGTCGCGTACACGGCGACTCCGTTTGCGAATGTCTTGATCGATCCGGATGCTGTTGACGCGCGAGTGGGAGACGACCTGTTTCCCAAGGACTTCGTCATCCAGCTACCACGTCCTAGCGGGTACACCGGAACGGAAGAACTATTCGGCGTCTCTGCTCAGGGTCGCGAGATCCTTCGCACGGTGCCCGCTGAAGACGTTCACGGGTTGCGTGCGCCTCGCAGACGAAAGACCGCAGAGATCGTCATCGGTAGTCAGCACGAGCAACTGCCAGCATCTCTTTGCGACGCCCTTATCTCATTCTGTCTAGCCGGTGCTGTACGTGCCCTCCGACCGGAAACCGCTGGCATGAGCCACACGATGCTCGTTCACGTAAGTGCGCGAACCAGTGACCAGGAGCGCATCGCGACCGCTATAGGAGACCAAGTGGGACTTTGGCGGGAGGCCGAGCGACAAGGTCAGAATCTTGCGCCGATCTTCGGTCGAGTGTGGGAAACGTTCAGAATAGGCCTGAGCGCGCCCCCTGACGATGAGGGGGTTGTTCAAACCGCGCTCACGGTCCTTCGGCAGCTCGTGATCCTCGTACTTAACAGCGTTACCGGCGAGAACCTTGAATACGACGAAAAGCCAGGCCGCCACATCGTGGCCGTCGGCGGTAACCGTCTTTCCAGAGGACTCACTCTTGAAGGGTTAACCGTATCCTACTTTCTGCGCACGGCGTCGATGTGCGACACCCTTTTGCAGATGGCCCGCTGGTATGGGTTTCGTCGCGGCTATGAGGACCTGATTCGCATATGGACGACTGACGGGATCGCTAGGTGGTTTTCGGAACTGGCGCTGATCGAACAGTCAATGAGGGATTCCATTGTTGCCTTGGAGCGAGCCGGGCGAAGACCGGACCAGATGGCGATCAGGCTCCGAGCGCACAGCGACCTCCTGTTGACCGCTCGCAACAAGTCCGCGGCCGCTCGAACACTGCAGGATTCATGGTCGGGTGAACATCCGCAGACAGTGCTGTTGCCGTTGTCGGATCCCGTGAAGCTACAATCCAATCGGCACGTAGCGGACGGGTTCATAGCAACGCTGGCGTCCCCTCACGGGTGTCACGGTGGCCTTCTCTTCCGCGATATCTCTCCAGAGGTTGTGTGCGATTTCCTGCGACGTTATCAAATCAATGAGGATATCGTTGCCTTCCGCAACGATCATCTCGCCGACTGGATAATGGAGCGCGCGAGCGCCGGAGAGTTAACGGATTGGGCAGTATTCGTCGCTTCGCCCCCTGTCGGGAGGCAGACAGTTCTCGGCGGACATGAATTGGGGCTCGTGACACGAACGCGTGTCAGTTCTGAGAGCATAGGCATTCTGACGGATCCTCGCCACGAAGGGGTGGACCTCCCAGGCGGACCGGACGCTTATAAGCGCGAAAGCGGCGCCTACGATTCTGAGGCGATGAGAGCGGCACGGCCTGCTACGCAGGGACTTCTAATTATCTACCCACTCGATGCTTCACACCTCGGTGTCGACTGTAGTGACGCAGTCATAGCGCTGTCCCTAAGTCTGCCCGGCACTTCAGATGTGGGGACCTCGTGGATTGTGAATACCAAAGTATCAAATGGCTGAAGGGCCCACGCCGACGCAGTGGGCGACTCTTCGCACTAGAAGGCCGATAAGCGAGGATGCCCTTACCACGATCCCCATCTTTGCTGGCGCGGAGGAGACGCCGCTGTCCCTGGCCATGGACAGCGTCGGCAACCTTCATCTGCTCATCCCCGTCGATAGTGGGCCCATTGAACCCAACCCTCCCGATCTCAATGGGCTCAGGGTCCGTCATCGCAGGCTCAGCTATGGTGAAGTCCTGGACCTTGTCGCCAACCCGTCACACGAGACAGTATTCAACGCCGTCTGTCAGGATGTCGTCGCCGCTGTCCTGGTTGAACTTCGGGAGCCCTGGTCGGCAGTCGCCGCGATCATTCGAAAATGGCAGTCGGCGTGGAAGCCCGCCCGTCAGGAAATGGACAAAACGGTCCAGGTCGGGCTGTTTGGTGAGCTCGTCGTACTTCACAGCGTGCTGATTCCATCTCTTGGCACCAGTGCGGTTGAACGATGGAGCGGACCGGAGTTCGAGAGGCACGATTTCGTTGTAGATCGACTGCACATCGAAGTTAAGACGACGCGGAAGAGCCGGCACGAACATGAAATCTCGCGCCTGGATCAGCTGCGGGTTCCTGAAGGGTGTCAGCTCTTGCTCGTATCGATCCAGCTGGAGCAGTCCGTGGGTGGCAATGAAACGCTGGCCACACGCATGGATGCGATTGTCGACTTACTTCGCAGCGATGCAGTGGCCATGGATGCGTTCATGACCAAGATGGTCAATCTGGGCTGGTCGGAGGGGATGCGAGATTCCGGTGAATTGTTGCGTTTCTTTCTCCGGGAGGCGCTTGTTTACAGGGTTGATGAAGACTTTCCAAAGCTTCCTGATGATTTTGTACCGCCCTCGGGCGTCGTCTCGATCAAGTACGTCGTTGATCTAGCCAATCTCCCTGCGATCGGAATGGACGAAGTCGCTGAGCTTATAAGGAACGAAAGCCCCGGGCGGGCCCAGTGACTAGAGCGCATGGTTGACATTCTCACACCTGCGCAGCGACACCGAAACATGAGTCGCATCCGCGGGCAAGATACGGCGCCCGAACTGACGGTACGGCGCATCCTTCGGACGCTAGGCTTGAGCAACTATCGGCTGCATGCCAAGTCGCTGCCCGGCAAGCCGGACATTGTCTTCCCCCGCTGGCGTAGGGCAATCTTTGTGCACGGTTGCTTCTGGCATCGTCACGCATGCCCTTACGGACGAGTCATGCCCAGCACAAACCGGTCGTTCTGGCTCAGCAAATTCAGCGGAAACAGGAGGAGAGACGCCCGGTGTAAACGTGAATTGCGCGCAGCGGGCTGGCGTTTTACGACGATTTGGGAGTGCCAGTTGAGATCACCAGCCAGGGTGCGAGCGCGCTTGGCGCACTTGATGCGATCGCACGATAAGGCGCCTGTGAGGTGAGTGTGGGGCCGCCAAATGCCGCCTAGGGACCCACTTAATCTGGCGGAAATGGCGGATGACGAGCTAATACAGCTACGAGCCAAGCTCGACGTCGAAATGAGGAGGCGGCGTATCGGGTTCTCAGTTGGTGCGATAGGCGAGCGGTTGGCAATAGATTACTTCCGCGAGACAGCCGGATTACCCAATCTGCAGCCGGCGCCGCCCGGAACCAAGAACGTTGACGCCTTGTCTCGCGACGGAGATCGGTATTCGATTAAGACCGTCTGCAACGCCAAGAAGACTGGCACCATCTATCCAGATTCGGCGGAGCCGGATAAACGCCTGTTTGAATACCTGTTGATAGTACGCCTTTCAGAGAGCTGGCAATTGATCTCGATCCATCAATTTGCATGGACTCAGTTCGTGGAGGTTCGTGCATGGGATAAGCGGATGAACGCTTGGTACGTGGGTATTTCCGCACGTGCACTCGCGGCAGGTACGCAAATCAAAGGTGACGAAAAGGTAGGCGTCCTGAGGTGATTTGCCGGACGAAGGCCCCGACCATTCGGCGCATGTGATTGGCGTTTGTCCCAACTGCCATCGACGGGCTCATTTTTCGGAACGCCGTAGCGCGAATCAGCGTGCAAATGAAGAAGCGGGTAGCGGCGATTGAGCGGAGGATGTGACGGCACATCCCTGAAGCACGGGGTGTCTCGGAGAAGCAAATGTTCTCGAGGTTCGTTGCCGATAAGCTGCAGTACTACGTGTATCGGCTGATTGATCCGCGCAACGGCGAAACGTTCTACGTCGGCAAGGGTAGTGGGAATCGCTTATTCGAACATGTGAGAGGCGAGTTGCGCGCGGAGGACGACGATCTCACGGAGAAGCTCAAGCGCATCCGCGAAATCCGCAAAGACAGGTTTGACGTCGACCACGTCATCCATCGGCACGGCATGACCGAGGAGCAGGCGTTCGAGGTCGAAGCGGCGCTGATCGACGCCTATCCGGAAGTCGCGAATCAGGTTGGGGGACGCGCCTCAGACGATCGCGGTCTGATGCATGCTAAGCAGATTATCCAGCGCTATGAGGCCCCAGGAGCTGTCTTCACGCACAAGGCCGTCGTCATCAATGTCAATCGCACCGTGGCGGATCGGGAGAGCGTGTACTCCGCGGTTCACTACGCGTGGAAAATTGACCCCAAGAAGGCTGCGGCTGCGCAACTGGTACTCGCTGTGGAGCGAGGGCTCATCATCGGCGTGTTCATCGCCGACAAGTGGCTTGAGGCCACACCGGAGAATTTCCCAGGGACGACTGAACCGCGTCGCGGCCGTTGGGGGTTCGTCGGGAAAGAGGCGCCGAAGGACATTGCGGACCGATACCTAGGGCACCGGTTGCCGGACAGCATGCGCAAGCGCGGCGCGGCCAACCCGATTCGATACGTATGACGTGGTTCGATCACCCTGACCGCTGCTGCCTCGTCGCCACGTCCCGCGCTTTAGTGCACTGGGTGAACGGTTGCACGTCATTCTATCGCCGCTAGTTTCCTCCGCTTTGACCTAAGGATCTAAGGATGGGCATTGCTGCGTCTACAATGCAGCCCTTGCCCGAACGCATTGTAGTCGGTCGGTTATAGGCATGAACGAGCAGATCTTCCGTTACTGGGTGGAGATTCGCGAGCTGGCGACAGGCTCGATCCGCACGCACCCGCTCACCGGAGTGGTGAAGATATGTCTCGCAAAGCGTAAGAAGAACGAGCCGCCGATACCTAACGAGGAGCTGCTGCAGCTGAACGACGGTGTGGAGACGTGGGAAGCGAAGAACCTGGACGAACTTGCTGCCCGGCTCCGCGAGAAGTACCCCGACGCGGCCTTCGAGCGGACGCTGCACTATGAGCGGGACCGGGAAGCGGAGGACCGGCGTGAGAGAGCCTTGAACGGCCTTATGGACCTTCTTGCGAAAGCGGCCGTGGACGAGATGATAGAGGAAGAGACCCGCGGTGCCTCTGCACCTTGAGCCCGTCCAAGACTGCTGTGCGACGCAGAGTGCCGGTCCGAAAAGCTCGGTAGAGTCGCGCTATGAGCAAGGAAATCATCAAGAGCATGGAGAAGGACGTGGAGCTGATCCGGCGTACTCTTGCAGGCGACACCACGTTGCGCACAGGACCCGGTGAGCGCGACCGTACGGACCTCCGGGAGACACTACAGACGATTGCGGCGGACTTGGAGCGCTGCATCCGGGAGCTGAGGCAGGGGAAGTGACGGGTTCGGTCCGCGGGCTTCCGCCGCAGCTGTGAATTCCGACTAGACCACTAGACCTTCATTTCGATGTGTGCCGAGATTGTTACGACCTCAGACTTGATGTGCCGTAATTGTGCCTTGGTGTGCCTGGGAACGGGGCGGTTCTGGCGCATTAGCAGTTCGGCCGTGATATTCACGGCTTTTGCCTGGAGCCGGGCCGTGACCCAACCAATTGAACGTGATGCAATTTACCGGCGCCGGCGGTTCCCTCGCGATGTGATCGAAACCTGTGTTCGCTGGTATCTGACCTACCGCTTGAGCTATCGCGACCTCGTGTCTTTGATGGCCGAGCGCGAAGTGCACGTGACCCATACCACCATCATGCGGTGGGTCTTTCAGTTCGTACCCGAATACGAGAGGCGGTGGAACCGCAGGGCGAGGCCGGTCGGTTCGTCCTGGCGCGTCGACGAGACCTACATTCGCACCCGGCCCAAGATGGGCTACTTGTATCGTGCCGTTGACAAGGAGGGCAGGACAGTGGACTCCTTGTTCCAGACGGGGCGCGGTATTGCAGCGGCCATGGCATTTTTTCGCAAGGCGGTTGCGTTCTGCGCACCACGATGGCCGCGAAAAATTACGCTGGATGGACACAAACCCAGTCATTTGGGTCTGCGCAGACTTCGTCGAGAGGATCATCGGTGGAAATACGTCCTGGTACGCAAGAGCCAGTACCTGAACAATGTCGTAGAGCAAGATCATCGGGCGATCAAGGGCCGATGCCGCTCCATGTTGAGCTTCAAGTCCTATCGGACGGCGACCATCACTCTGGCTGGGCTGGAACTCGTGCACCGAATTCGCAAGCGTCAATTCAAGTTTGGACCAGGTAGGTGGGCTTTCTGGTCGCTGAAGAAACAGTGGGATACGGCCCTTGCTTAGTGGTCGAGAGCACAAGTCCGCGTTATCTGAACCTCGTTCCCTTAATGCACCAGATCCCCAACTACGAACCAGGGGGTCGGGGCTTCGAATCCCTCCGGGCGCGCCAACTTACGCGTGTCGGAGTCTGAATTATTTGGGCGATCTCTGAATATTCCTGCCGCCTCAGGACCTTGGTTTTGCCTTCGTCAGTCCTCGCAGAAGTCTTTGCCGGCGTCGTCACGCGTTCAAAAACAGAGTCGCGTGTTCAACGAAGAGCTCCGGGTACTGGTGGTGCGCGCCGTGATTGGAGTCGGGGTAGATGATCAGCTGCGCATACGGGATGTTCTGCTGCATGATGAAAGAGTCCACCGTGGGTATGTTCACGTCGTTGCTGCCGTTCACGACGAGTGTTGGCTGCTTGATCGTCTTCAGATAGTCGGAGGCCCCCTTTTGCTGGACGCCCCAATTGCCGATCGCTTTGACCTGGGCGGGCGACACCTTGTCGTTCACTTCGGGATCGCGGCCCTCTTGCCGACGATGCGTGCGCTTCAGGTACTCCCGTCCCGCCGCCTGACCCGCCGCGGACGGACTGAATTTGACCGCGAGCCAGACACTCTCGGGCGGATCGTGGGGGTGGGCACCAAAGAGCCGCCCTGTAGCCTGGGCTATCAACTCCATTCCCTGACCGCCGCGCGGGCCTGCGCCATCGATGATCAACCTGCGAACGAGATCGGGCGCCTGTAAAGTGATTTCCTGCACGACCAGGCCACCGATCGAGAAGCCAAATAGGTCAACTTGCTTCAGGCCCAGCGCCTTGATGAAGGCGATGGCGTCAGCTCCCATCTGCTCGAACGTCGTCGGGACCTCGCCGGAGCTGCTGGAGACGCCCGCGTTGTCGAACAAGATCACCTCACGGTCGCGAGCCAAGCCATCCGTCACCGTCGGGTCCCAGTAGTCCATGGTGCCGATGTAGTGCTGGCAAAAGACGAGCGGCACTCCTGCGGTCTTGCCGAAGCGGCGATAGGCGAAGCGGATGCTGTTGGCCTCTACGAACTGTGTCGGCGCGGTCTGGTGACTGTGCCGGGTCATTGAGATTCCCTCTGGCAGTGGCTTATTCATTGCGCTACTCCTGGTAACCGGGATGCCTATCCCCGCTTGGATAACAAAGGCTTGTCTGTTGACAGCCCTCGTTCCACGACGGTCAATCTAGGCTCGCGTTGCGGACTTGAAAAAGACTTTGTAGGCTGAGGGGATACCTCGCGGGCATGGAACGGCGATGTACCTGCGTTATTTCTTGGCCGTGGTCGAGGAAGGCAGCCTCTCGACCGCCGCCGACCACCGGCTTTACACGTCCCAGCCCTCGCTGAGCCGGCAGATCCGCGATCTGGAATACCAAGTCGGGGCCCAGCCGACAAGGCCGCGGTGTTGCGCGCCGACAGCAAGGATTACCGGCGTCGCTCGGAAGCGGACATCAAGCTCGACCACGGCGTCAACAACATGGCGATGGCCATGTCCCTGGTTGCGTCAACCCGCGTGGTTGCCGACGCGCCAGTCGCATCGGTGGTGTGTGATTTCAATAGAGTTCAGAGCTTCGAGCCGCCATCGACACGCAGCGTATCGCCGGTGATCCAGCGAGCCTCATCGGAAGCGAGAAAAACAATGGCGGCGCCAATGTCGTCTGGCTGGGCCATGCGCTTGAGCGCCTGGATACCCAGTGTGAAATCTTCTCCCGCTTTCGTCTTGGCAAAGCTCGACATATCGGTCGGAACCACGCCCGGTGCCACAGCATTGACGCGAATGCCGCGTTCGCCCAAGGCAGCTGCGAAATGCTTGACCAAGGTATCGATGGCACCCTTGGTGGCCGCATAAGCGGATAACGTTCCGACCGAGGCGTGCGCTGCAAGCGACGACAGCAGCACGACACTGCTGCCCTTGCACATGACCGGCAGCAGTTGCTGCAAGAGGAAGTACGGGGCACGCACGTTCACAGCAAAGAGCGCATCGAAGTCCTCGACAGTGGTCTCTTCGATCGTTGCGGCCTTGGCGATGCCGGCGCTGGCAACGAGGATGTCCAAACGGGCGCCGACGATGGCGCGAACGCGTTCGGCCAGCGCGTGCGGCCCGTCAGATGCACGAAGGTCGGCCGTTACCTTCTCGGCTTTCCCGCCGGCTTTACGGATTTCGGCGACCACCGCCGTCGCGTCCTTTCCCCCACCGTTGTAATGGACGAGCACCTGGGCACCCGCTTTGCCCAGCGCTAGGGCACTGGCGCGGCCGATACCGCGTGAAGCACCTGTCACCAGCGCGGTCTTGCCAGCAAGATTGCTCATGTTGCGAATTCCTTACGATGGTATGAGGTTGAGCGGCTGAGGCCGTGGGCGATGCCGAGCTTGTCGAGCAAAGCCTGAGGCTCGAAATAGGCGACCCAGATGGATGTGGCCTTGCCGTCCCTAACGGTCCAGTGCTCGGAGATCTTGATCATCGCGTCGCTGCCGGTGAGGCCGAAATTCACCAGCGCCACCACATGCTCGTCCGCGGCAAAGAAAACGTCGTAGCTGAACCGCCCGAAGTCGAGTACGTCTGGCAGATTGGGCAGCACTTCATCGCGGAAGAACGCTGCTCCCGCATGCACGCCGCCCCAGGGGAGATAGTTCGGCGCCGTGGTCGAGAAGTCTGGATGCAAGTACGGAGCGAAATCAGTGAGACGGCCCCGTACGCCAGCTTGGTAGTAGGCGTCCACAACAGCCTTACTTTCCTCGCTCGTGGTTTGGTTAGTCACGATGATGTGTCCTCGTTCTCTGCGGTGAGCGTCACTTCCATGCCGGCGATTCCAGCGCGATGCTTCTAGTCACGTCGATGCTTCGACCAAAGTTTGGATTTCAAATTGGAGGCGACGTCACTCAGAGAACTTCGAAGACGCTATAAATCGGCCCGTCCGCCTGCCGATGGCCGCTGCCGACCGCGACCATGCGATTCAACCAGTCGTAGTTCGCGTTCGCGGTCTCGAATAGCGGATTGATTCGGAAGTAGTAGCTCGTCGGATCCACCACTTCTCCTTTTTCGATTCGCGCCATGACATCGGACGGCCCATAGCGAATGGCGCGATAGGTCATGCCGATCAGGGCTTCATCCTTGGTCTTAAGGACTAGCCGCACATTCAATGTCGTGGCGCCATCGGCGCGTACGGTCTGCCAGTCGCTGCCCCCATCCAACACCTCGCCTGAAAGTCGCTCCCCCTCGAACGATCCGCCTGGCACCACACCAACGCGACGGTATCCGCCCGGCGTGGCACCGACAATCTGCAGCTTGCGGACTCCAATCGCATCACGAACAACGGGCGGGTTCTGAGCGTCTTGAGAGCGTCGGGCAGTTTGTCGATCAGACTAGGGGACATGATGGCTTATCTCCAACGGGTTCGTTTCCGTCGTGAGACTTCGTTGATTCCGAGCTTGATCATTCGTTTCACCCGCGATGAGTTGGTCAAAAGAGCGCTGCCAAGGTCGATCAACCAACAGCAGGGAGCGCTCATTGCGCCTTTCTGAAGGACCGGTTGTTACGACGCCTGTCGGGTGTCGAGCCATTGTCCGATATTTGAAACGGAGTCTTCGTAGAATGTGCGGTAGAGACCTTGCGATACGTAGCCGATATGCGGTGTCGCCAGCACGTTGTCGAGCGTCCGGAATGGATGGGACGCAGGGAGCGGCTCGATGTCGAACACGTCGATCGCCGCGCCTGCGATTTGGTTATTCCTCAATGCGCTAATCAAGGCCTGCTCATCCACGATTGGCCCCCGCGAGGTATTGATCAAGCGAGCCGTCGGCTTCATTAGCGCGAGCTCCGCCGCGCCCACCAGACTGCGTGTGCGGCCGCTCAATACCAGATGGATCGTCAGAATGTCTGCCTGCTCGAAGAGCTCATCCTTAGAGACGAGGACTGCACCCGCGGCTTGGGCTACCGCCGGGGTCATGTTTCGACTCCAGGCGATCAGATCCATGCCAAAAGCGCGGCCGATTCTGGCCACTTCTGACCCAACCCGCCCAAGGCCAAGAACGCCGAGAGTCTTTCCGCGCAGCTCCGTACCAACGGTTCTTTGCCAGCCACCGGACCGCATCGAGTTGCTCTCCGCTACGATGTTGCGCGCACTGGCCAGGATAAGGGCCCAGGTTAGCTCGATCGCTGGGTCCGATGTATATCCGCTATGGGAAACCACGATCCCGCGATCGGCAGCCGCAACGACGTCGATCGAGGCGTTTACCGGCCCCGTCGAGGCGATGAACTTTAGATTGGGCAGGCGCTCGACGAGGTTGCGCGGTAGCGGGGTGCGTTCACGCATAACGCAGACGATGTCAAACGGAAGCAGGCGCTCGATCACGGCATCTGTATCGTTCAAATGATCTTGAAAAACCGTGATGTCGGCTCGATCGCGGATTACGGACCAATCAGCGCTCTCAAGCGCTGCATTTTGGTAATCGTCCAGGACCGCGATTTTGTATTTCATGGTTCGACCCAAATGTCGCTATTTCTTGTCCCATTTATCGGTGAATGCCACTGGCGCCCAGGTATAGCCACTCCCCTCCTTGCGTACGCGACCCAGGCTGGGAAATAACATGTGCGGCCCCGCGATCACAACATCCTCGCGCGCAAGCTTAGGCAGCAGTCGATTCCGTGTCGCCGCAGCCGCAGTCGCGGCGGTGTCGAAGACCACCGTCACCTCGGGGTGCTGCAGCTGGACGCGCTGTACATGGATGATGTCGCCCCAAAACAGTATCTTTTGTCCTTTCGACGAAAATTCATAGCCGGTATGTCCGGGGGTATGACCGGGCAGCGGCACGAGTTGCATGCCGTCCACGATCGGCTCGGCGCCGCTGAACGTGTGCCACTTGCCGGCCTTGATGTACGGCGCTGCGATGGCTTGCGCACTCTGGAAGAACGGCTGCGCATCCTTCGGCGCCTTAGCAGCGACTTCCGGCGACAGCCAAAAGTCGCTTTCAGCCTTCGCGACGTAGACCTCGGCATTTGGAAAGACGCGCTGTCCGTCCTGAGTCGTGAGGCCGCCGACGTGATCGGAGTGGAGATGCGTGGCCAAGACGAGGTCGACGTCTTCCGGCGTATAGCCTGAGCTGCGGAGGCTGCCCGCCAAGCGCCCGAGCGCTCCTCCACCATACCAGGTGCCGCCGCCCGCATCGACGAGGATGAGCTGCTTGCCAGTGTTGACCAGGAAGCCTGTTTCGCATCCATCCAGCATGTGCGGATCCTCGTGCAGTGCCTTTGCGACACCATCTATCGTCGCTTTCTTTCCTTTCAGCCAGTGCGGATCGAATACGCCGAATCCATCGAATAGGGCCGTCACTTCGAGATCTCCGACCTTCATGCGGTAGAAACCCGGCACCTGATCATGGTGCTGGGGTGAAGCAGCCAGAGCAGGCTTCGGCCAGGCAACAGAGCTGGCCAGCGCCACGAGCAGAGCGGCGGCGAAGAGCTTCGAATTTCTTTTCAAGAAGTCTGCGAGTGGCATTGCGACTCTCCATCTATGACATTTGAACTGAAGTCGATACGGAATAGGCTGGCGCCGCAACCGAGCTCCACGGATACGCATACCGATAGCCTTTGAATGGCGCACGCATTTCGCGGTTGATTTCGAGCTTGATCGTTCGTTTCGCACGTGGTGAGTTGGTCAAGCGAGCGCTGCCAATCAACGGCAGGGAGCGCTCATTGCGCCTTTCTGAAGGACCGGTTCTCGAGGTACAGGTCCCTTGATCGACAGGGCGAGGCCGATGGTGCAAATGCTAAGGACTGCAATGGCGACCGCGCCGAGATCTACGGCAACGCCCAGTCCCCACGTAGTGGCAGTCGCTCCGAGAAGCAGAACAATGATGGCCTGCATCGCGAATGCAACCGAATAGAGCGCGGATAGCACGCCTCCACGGCGATCGCCAGGTGCGTTGGCATTGATCAAGCCAAGGCCACCCAAGTACATCAGGCTGAAGCCCATTCCGCCCGCTGTTGCCGCAGCGACGAAGATCGGAAGCGCGTGACGCGCGGTCGACAGCGCCAAAAGAGCCGTGCCGACTATCGACGAGATGCCGCCGGCCGTTATCGCGGCGCGAGAAGTCAGGCGCCTGCCCGGTATTGTTACGACGCCGGCCGCCAGTGCGAACAGGGCGATCGCAACGCCGTTCACAAGCACGTTGTCTGAACCCACGAGATCGTGCGCGATCTGGGCACCGAGCGACATCATCAGCCCGCCGATCACATATCCGCTGCCAGCGGCGATCGCCGACGCGGCAAAGATCTTGCGACTTCCGCGAGGAATGCTCGGTAGTTTTGGTTGCCAGCGTCCTGGCGCCTTGTTTGAAACAGTCCGCGGAAGAAACCAGGCAAAAGCGAACAAGATCGCAAGGACGACCAACAGCGCCAAGAAGTTGAGGTGGGTGGGGTAAGGCGCGTATTGAATCAGTGCTCCCCCGACGATTGTCGCCAGCACGATCCCAACCGCCTGCGCGAGAGTGTTAATGGAACTGGCGCGCATCTCTTGTCCCGCAGCACTGAACTCCAACAGTGCAGCTGACGCCGGGCCCGCGCAGAGGCCGACACCAAGGCCGATAAAGGCCCTTCCGGCGAACACCCAAAAAACGCCAGGCGCGAGAGCGAAGAGCGCTGCGCCCAAGAGCGAGCTACTGAGCCCGATCAGGATTGTCGATCGACGCCCTATGTAGTCGGAGATGCCGCCAGAAAATAGCAGGACAGCGACAACGACTATCGGGAAAACTGCGAAGATTGCCGTAGTCGCTGTGTGGGTCAGGCCCCACTGTGAGGCATATAAGGGATAGGTCATCGAGGGTGCCGCACTCGTCCAAAGCGTATGCGCGACGACCGCGGCCGCCACCCAAAAACTCGCACGCCGGCCGAGCGTACGAAAGCTACTCATCGACGGTCTCCGAGCTTGCGGTGAACCTCAGCACTTCGGCACAGAAGTCCTCCGCGTACTGAAATAGAAAGGCATGACCTGCATCGGGGTAGAGAATCAGCTTCGCCCTTGGCGCTTTCTTCGCAATTGCGAAGCTGTGCTCGGCAGGGACCATGACATCGGCAATGCCGTTTGCCACCAGGACCGGCATGCTCAGCTTGCCAAGATGCGGCCGTGCCGCTCCATCGCCCTTCCACCACGACGCGATCGCCTCGCGCTGTCGGCGACCGGATTCCGCCGCAACGGGCGGGCGCTCCCCGAGGCAAATGCGATCGAAATGCCGTCGGGCGGCCGCGGTCCCAGCTGCGGTTTCGGTGAAGAACAGGAACTGGACATCCTCGCGGGCCGCCGCTGTCTTTGCCGCGATTTCGGCCACGCGTGGATGAGGCGGCGGGCCGTCGGGACCACCGGGGCCCGAGCCCGCGATCACAAGATGGCGTACACGCTCAGGCCAGGTTAACGCGACCGTCTGCCCGACATAACCACCGAGGGACCAACCCAGCAGGTCTACCGCGTCGATTCCGAGCGCATCAAGCAGTAGGGGCACGACTTCCGCCATTCCCCGAACCGTATTTGGAGTCTCGCCGCTTGATTCGCCGATTCCCAGGTTGTCAAAGCGAATGACACGCCGCGCGGTCGAGAGCCGCGCTGCAAACTCCGGGTCCCAATCATCCATCGTCCCCCGAAAGCGCTGGCAAAGGAGCAGCGGAGCTTTATCCGGATCGCCGTCAACCCGAACGGCCAACGATCCGTCCTTCGTCGGGAGCAGGGTTGAATCCCTGCTTGTCTTCCAAATCATTTGCGGACCGCCAGGTCGGTGTAATCGAGAATGAACGATGTACGCCCTGACAGGAGGGGACCCTCCGGCGTGCGCCTCACAACCCGCCGCAACGTCGGAAAGACGAGTCCGTCTATGGTCACCAGGTCGTAGCAGTAGTGCGCTGCGACGCCGCCGAGCACGTCGGTGGTGTAGTCGAGCCGTCTCAGCAGGAAGTCGTCACCGAAATAGAGCTTTTGCACCTTGGTATGCGCAGGCACGTCGTCGGGGTAGGTCACTTCGAGAACGCGCCAGGTTTCGCGACCTTCGACATGGGCCTCTAGCTCTCGCGTCGTGAAGCCCGTCCGAGCAAAGAGGAAGGGTGCCGACAGATAGTTCCAGACCGCATAGCCGAGAAAGTAGGTCAGGTGCAGGCGATCCCAGAGCGTTTCGCGCACATGCCCCGCAAAGGCCGCGCGCGGATCGGAGCGCTCTTCGACGACCGTGCCATCGCGGCGTTCGATCCAAACCCGATTCGCGGTGAAGATCCACCGGTCATCGGATTCATCGCCTAGCCTTTGAAAAACGGTCCGAGGTGTTGCAGCGTCCACCGAAGCCGAGGGCCGGCGATGCCCCGGAAAACCCTTGATTTCCAGCAGCCCACCGGAGAAGTTGAACGTCACGTCGATTGCGCGAACGGTGCGCCAGCGGTCGAGGCCGCCATGTGCGGCGATGACGGAACTGAGGAGATCGTTCATGTTGGCTACCCTTTCTTGGTTTCCTGCTGCTTCTCTATCGCATCGACACGATCCGGATAGAAAGCGAGGTGATCCTTGATCGCGGCGACGGCTGCGTACGGCGCTTCGTAGGTCCACACCGCATTCACTGACCGCTCTCCACCAAGCGGAATGCTGTAGTAAGAGCAATCGCCCTTGTAGGGGCAATAGGTGTGATGGTCCGTTCGTTTCAGCAGCGTCATGTCGACATCCTTTTGCGGGATGTACTGGACCGCGGCGTAGCCACCCTCTCTCAACGTCAGTGCACTTCGGGTGTCCGCGATGATGTGGCCCGCGGCCGACACGGTTACCCGTGCCGGATTCGGCTCGATCGTGATCGGGTGGTCGAGTCCTGGCAGCTTCATCGATTTGGTTTTCATGGCGCTAGTTCTTCCTGCGGTTGACATGAAATGGGTTTGAGCCCTCCGGGGTGAGGCTGAAGATGGCAAATTGCGGTGCAGGGCTGATCCATTCGCGGGTCACCGACCAACCCGATCGGGCGGCGAGCTCGGCGAAAGATTCGGTCGTGAACTTGCGCGAGTTCTCGGTATGCAACCGCTCGCCGGCCTTGAACGCGAAGGTGTGCCGGTCGGCATTGACAATCTGATTGGCCCGGCTGACCAGATGCATTTCCATACGCGTCAGCTCTGCGTTCCAGAACGCCAGATGGTCAAACGCCTCAAGATCGAAATCCCCGCTGAGCTCACGGTTGATGCGAGTCAGCAGGTTCTTGTTGAACCTGGCCGTGATGCCCTCTACGTCGTCGTAAGCGGCGACGAGCGTTGTTTCGTCTTTGACGAGATCCGCTCCGATCAACAGAACGGAGTCATCACCCAGCAGTTGCTTCGCCGAGCCCAAGAACCGTAGCGCCTCCGTGTGCGTGAAGTTGCCGATGGTCGAGCCGGGGAAGAAACCGATTTTGAAGCGGCCCCGCGCCGCAGCCGGCAATCTGATTGCGCCAGTAAAGTCGTCTGCAATGGGGACAACCCGCACCTTTGGATAATCACGGGAGACTGCAGCGGCGGCTTTCTCCAACGCGTCTTCGCTGATGTCGATCGGCACGTAGGCCACAATCTGTGGCGCCGCATCCAGGATCACTCGAGTCTTCGCGCTGGCACCGCTGCCGAATTCCACCAGTACGGCGCCTTCCGGAATGTCCGCGGCAATTTGGGGGGCAACCCGCTGGAGCAATGCCGTTTCGACGCGCGTCGGATAGTACTCGGGCGTCCGGCAGATCGCCTCGAACAGCTCCGAGCCGTCTGCGTCATAGAAGTACTTTGCAGGAAGCGTCTTTTCTCTCGCCGACAGGCCGGCGACAACGTCGGTCGCGAATGCACCACGAACGAGGCGCATCGCCTCTTGGGGTTGCACGGGTGGCGCCGCTCGCTGGCTCGTTGCCAGCATTGGCTCTGCCCGGCCAGTCAAGCTATTGGTCATCGTCTGATCGCTCACTCGAGAAAGTTTGCGGTGAACATGGGACAGCAAAGCATGAGGGCGCCATTCTCAGGTGGTGCTGAAGGCGCCGCGTCACGACGCAGTCTTGCCGCCATTGACTCCGATGATTTGACCGGTGAGGTAGTCCACCTTGCCGGAGGCGAGAAACACGATCGCCTGGGCAATCTCTTCGGGGGTGCCAAGGCGTTTCATCGGGACGGTCGCAGCCGCGCCGGCTTTCCGCTCGGCAGTACCCATGAAGCGGTTGAGCAACTCGGTGTCCACAGGCCCGGGAGCGACCGCGTTGACGCGCACGCCGGCTGCCGCACCTTCGAGCGCGGCGGCTTTCGTCAGACCTTCGACCGCGTGCTTGCTGGCAACGTACATCGACGCGCCCGCCGCGCCACGGCTGCCCATGGTCGACGAAAGATTGACGATACTGCCGTGCCCTTGGGCCAACATCACGCGCATTTCATGCTTCAGACTCAGGATGGTCCCGAGCACGTTGGTGTCGAAGGTCGCCACGTAGGTCTCGGCAGATTGTTCGGTCAACGGGCCCGGCTTTCCTTCAGTGCCAGCGTTATTCACTGCGACATCGAGGCGGCCAAAGCGCTCGACGGCCTTGTCCACGAGATTGCGCACGTCGTCTTCATGGCGGACATCGGCGCGCACGAATTCCGCTTCGGCGCCCAGAGTGCGCAGTTCAGCGACCAGCGCCTGACCAGCATCGTCCCGCCGACCGGAAATTACGACGCGCGCACCTTCCTGAGCAAACGCGAGAGCGGTCGCGCGCCCGATGCCGGTGAGCGCGCCCGTGATGAGTACCACCGGAGTGTCCATATGCTTTGCCTCTTAGGTGATTGACCGGGCGGCGGCATCGGCGGCCATGCCCTCGGCGGTAGTCGGCACCTCGCCGGAGCTGCTGGAACTGCCCGCGTTGTTGAACAGGATCACTTCCCGAGTCGCCGCGAGGCCGTCGGTCACCAAGGGATCCCAGGGGTCCATCGTGCCGGTGAAGTGCATGTTGAAGACGAGCGGCACGCCACCCGATTTGCCGAAGCGTCGATAGGCGAATCGGATGCTGTTGGCCTCGACGAACCGTGTCGGTGCGGTCTGATGGTTATGAATCATTATGGTTGGGCCCTTACTACTCAGTCGGCACCGCATCGGGTACGAGAGCGAGGGCTGCTCTCGCGCAATCGACGTCGTTCTGCACGGCGGGGGCTCCGCTTACCCCGATCGCCCCGACAACTTCTCCGTTCACCTTAATGGGAAACCCCCCACCCCACGCCGCCACACGGGCAAGCGTGGGAATACCGGCCAAAAGCGACGGGTCGCCCTGGATAAAGTCGAAAAAATCCTGCGTGGAGACGCCGAACAGCGCTGTATAAGCCTTATTCTGCGCAATCTCGATGGTAGGGATCGAGGCCCCGTCCATCCGGCTAAAGGCCTTGAGATTGCCGCCGTCATCGAGAATCGCTACGTTCTCGGTAACGCCGAGTTCTCTGGCTTTCGCCACCGCTGCATTCACCATTTTCTGTGTTAGCTCAAAAGAAATGCTGTATTTCTTCACTAGGTTAGCCATTGGATTCCCTCCACTTGATATGTATTGCGCGAAGCTTTGTTCAGGCAATGAACACGATCCTTTCGGCGGCTTCGTCGGGAGCGGCGAGCCGCTTCATCGACGCGCGGGAAACTTGAGTGTGCGTTGGCTCAGGCATTCATTCCGCCATCAACGGTTAGATTCGCCCCGGTGATGTACGAGGACTCCGGACCGGCGACGAACGCCACCATCGCGGCGATTTCATCGACACGCCCATAGCGGTCGAGCGCTGTGGCGGCCTTCTGCGGCACCGCCCAATCGCCCGACGCCGGATTCAAATCCGTGTCGATCGGACCCGGCTGGACGTTGTTGACCGTGATACCCCGGCTCCCGATCTCTCGGGCCAGCGCCTGAGTGAACATCTTCACGGCTCCCTTCGTGCCTGCGTAAGGGACAAGCCCGGGCGCTGCGACACGCTCACCCACCGCGGAGCCGATCGAGATGATGCGACCGCCGCTCTTCATGTGCTTCAGCGCCGCCTGCGTGGCTACGTACACGCCGCGGATGTTGATGTCGATCACCCGGTTCATCTCCTCCAGCGTGGCCTCCTCGAACGGTTTCGGAATCGCCGTGCCGGCATTGTTCACGAGCACATCGAGTCGCCCGAAAGTCGCGACGGTCGTTTCTACCGCGCGCTTGACCGCTTCGACGTCGGCGGCGTCCGCCTGGATCGCGATAGCCTTTCCGCCATCGAGCTCGATTGTTTTCACGACCGCGGAAGCCGCGCTGGCGTCCTTCGCGTATGTGATGGCCACGGTCGCTCCATCCGCAGCCAGACGTTTCGCGATCGCTGCGCCGATGCCCCGCGAGCCGCCGGTAACAAGTGCCACTTTGTCGGTTAACTTGGACATGTTTTCTCCTATAGTCTGGGAACGATTCACAACGCCACTCGATTCAAGGCAGTGGTGCGACCGATGCCTGCGAAGGCTCCTGTGGTCAAAACGATTGGCTTGTTCATGGCGCTACTCCTCGTGGCCAGCTGATGCGTATTACCTCGTTCAAAACAAAGGCCTGTCTATTGACGGCTCGCTTCCATGACGGTCAATCTAGGCTCGCAGTGCGGACTTGAAAAAGACCTTGTAAGCTGAGGGGATACCTCTCAGGCATGGAACGGCGATGGAGTTGAGGCACCTGCGTTATTTCGTGGCCGTAGTGGAGGAAGGCAGCCTTTCGACCGCCGCCGAGCACCGGCTCCACACCTCCCAGCCCTCGCTGAGCCGGCAGATTCGCGATCTGGAGGACCAGGTCGGGGCCGAACTGCTATCGCGCAGCGTTCATGGCGTCGAGCTGACCGCTGCGGGCAAGGCCTTTCTCGACCACGCCCGTCTGGCGCTGATGCAGGTCGATGCGGCGGTGGAAGCGGCGCGCAGGGCGGCACTGCCCGAAAAAAAGGCGTTCGCAATCGGCTTCCAGACCGGGCATGAGATGAACTGGCTGCCGCGGGCCATGCATGTGCTGCGCGACGAGCTGACGAACATCCAGGTCACGATCACCAGCGACTATTCGCCGGACCTCGCCGAGGCGCTCGTCCGCGGCCGGCTCGACGTGGCCTTCATGCGCGTCGAGCCGACCTTCGACCTGGGCTACGAGGTGGTGGACCACGAGCCGCTAATCGTCCTGATGCCGAGCGACCATCGCCTCACCGCGCGCGAAGCGGTGCGTCCGCAGGATTTCGTGGGCGAGATTTTCATCGGCGGTGCGAACAAAGCCGCGGTGTTGCGCGCCGTCACCGAGGATTACCTGCGGCGCTCGGGAGTGGACATCAAGCTCGACCACGGCGTGGACAACATGGCGATGGCCATGTCCCTGGTCGCCTCCACGCGCGGGCTGGCGCTGATGCCCGCCTATGCCAAGAACCTGCTGCCCTGGTCCGTGGTCAGCCGTCCGCTGGAAGGCGAGGCGCCGACGATCGAGGTAGCGGTGGGCTACAGCAAGTCGAACACCTCGCCGATTCTCAAATTGTTCCTCTCGAGGCTTCAGGAACTGGTGGCACCGAACCAGACGCACTGACGCGGCGGTGTCAATCCGAGCCATAGTTGGTCCTCATGGTGGTTCATGGTTCAACACAGCGGTCATCGTCCGGAACGGCTGGCAGTGGAGTAGCGGTCGCTAAGCCGGCGGAGCTAGGAAGAGCTTCATGTGCGCCACGAATAGCTCGGGATACTGGAAGAGCGCGCCATGACCGGAATCCGGATACACAATCAGTTGTGCATTCGGAATGTGCTGCGAAAGCGTGAACGAGTCGATCGACGGGGGCGCTTGGTGCACTGAGGCTAGCCTCTCTCTAGGCCCCGACCGACCTAGTGACCACGGCAGCCTCGACGCGGATCGAGGCTTGACAGGTTTGGCCTATCCCCGTCATACTGAGTTGGTTGACTGACTTATGAACAAACATGACTAGGACACATATCGATAAACGATCGCGGCTGGTTGGTGCGGCAGTGGACTTGGCGTACCAGAACGGGTTCGGCGCCACCTCGCTTGCCGACATCGCGCGCGAAGCCGAGGTTCCTCTGGGCAACGTCTATTATTACTTCAAGACCAAGGACGAGATTGGCGAGGCGATCGTTGAGCTGAGGCTAGCGGAGCTGTCCGCGCAGCGGCAGCGATGGAACGAAGCTGGATCGCCCAAGGATCGGCTTTGCGCCTGCGTCCAAGGCGTCTTCGAGAACAAGGATTTCTTGGCACAGCGCGGCTGCGCGGTCGGGACGTTTTGCTCAGAGCTCCACAAGGCGGGCGGCTCGGTCGCCACCAGAGCAACCAAGATCTTCGCTCAACACCTGGCCTGGATCGAGAGCCAGTTTCGGGCCCTCGGAAAGGGGAAAGACTCCAACGGCCTTGCCGTGCACCTGCTTTCCGCCCTGCAAGGCGTTTCGATCCTGGCTCATTCCTTTCATGACTCCGGTCTTGTGGCGACGGAGACCAAGCGCCTCAAGAGTTGGATTCAAAGCTTGTGAGACACCAGGCGGGCTGAACCCGCAGGGCCACACGGCGAAGCCTGAAGCGGGCCGAGTAAAATGCGCTTTGCATTTAGTTAGTCAACTACCATATATGGGCGGAGCAACGAGGTGATCGGATGAAAGGCATTTGGGGGTCTGGCGATTTTCAGACTGACTGATAAACCCACGGCCATTCACTGCCGAATGATTTATGACGCAACAAGCCCTAAGCAGGCAGAACGGAGCAAAAGATGAGAGTGGCACTCGATAGAAAAAGGTTCGGTCCCTGGGCACTTGTCACGGGTGCATCATCCGGCATCGGAAAGGAGTTTGCGCGCCAGATAGCGGCGTCAGGAATTCATGTCGCTTTGGTCGGCCGGCGAGAGCCTTTGTTGCGGACGGTTGGAGCTGAATGCACCCAGGCGTCTGGTGTCCAGCACCGTATCATCCCTCTCGACCTTTCCGAACCTGACTTCCTCCCGGTGCTTGCAGATGCCACGCGTGATCTCGACGTCGGCCTTGTCGTCTCCAATGCCGGCACCGGAAATCCCGGCAAGTTCTTGAAGCTTGATCGGCAGTTGCTTCAGGAGACCTTGCGACTTAGTACGATGGCTCATCTGGATATCGCCCACCATTTCGGTCAGAAACTCACCGAGCGACGCCGGGGCGGAATCATCCTCGTGGGGGCAATGGGTGCGGAAAACGGCATTCCCTGTATGGCGAATGACGGAGGCGCGAAGGCGTATGTACACAGCCTTGGCGAGGCGCTTCACCATGAGTTCAAACCTCTAGGTGTCTACGTCACTGTACTGGCAGCCGGGGTTACGAACACAGCGGTGCTCGAAAAGTTCGGCCTCGATCCGAAGACCATGCCGATGAAACCGATGAGCGTCGAGCA
>JABCZC010000053.1 GCA_013289875.1 Acidobacteriota bacterium
AATTTCCGAAGTTGACGTCAAACTCGCCGCCTCCGCCGAATACATTGAAACTCGTAATCGGAGCCAGGTTGGGATGAACGTTGACAAACGAAAAGCCAACCGGCACTTCCACCTTGGGAACATCCTGCGCCGAAGCGCATACTCCGATCAGCAAACCAGCAGAGAGTACTAGATACTTCATCATCGTGGCGCCTCCAATTGCCTTCTGAGGAGTGCGGAAGCAAATCTTCTCGCGCAGGACAGCGCTGAAGCGCCAAACCTCTCTGCGATGTTTGCTAGGCACTCCTAAAAAGCTCACTCAATCGTGCCTTGGAGGGGTGTTTTCTGAACACTAGCAAAATTTGCAGGGAACGCACTAATTTTTGTCAGGAATGATATTGCGAGATTAGTTAACTTTGCGGGTGTCCAGGCCGACCATAAAGCGCTTCATGGGCGAAATTTCTCTCGTCATCTTCGGGCAGCTCACTTCTTTCTCCGTGCGAACTTCAGCCCCGACCACTCGCTGTTCACCGCGCACACCTTGTAATCGACGAATCCCCGCGCCAGTCCGAGCTCGCGCACATCGTTTTGGTTGAAGTCCACGCTCATGGTCTTCGTTCGCTTGGGATGAATAATCCAAAGCGAAGCGTCCTTCGGTAGACGCGCAACCGCGTGTTCGAAAGCGTTCGTCAGTTCACGAGCAGAGCGCACAAGATACAGGGCGAGCCGCGTCTCCGGCGTGAACCGCTTCACAAGTGCAGCACCCTCCGGCAAGTCGCCCAGCATCTCCTTGAATCCGTCGAAACCGCCGCTGAATCCGTCAAAGCCGCCGAGCACCGCCGTTTGCGTCTGCTGTTTGATATCCAGTTTCCGCGACACGCTTGCACCCGACCAGCGCTCCATGTGCGGAGTTGGTTTTATCGGAGCCGCAACCGGATGCGCCAGCGCATGCCCGACCGCGTCGCCGATGTTGTCCCACGATGTGAACACCGCGTCTGGCAGCTCGATACGAATGCGCTCCACCTTTTCTGGATCGCCTCCGGCGAAGATCAGCGGCAGATGCCGCGTGCTCTTGCTGCCGCGCAGCACGACACCCACCTCGCGCCCATGCGATGGCAACCGGTCCAGATCCAGCACCACCGCATCCGGCGCCGCATCCCGGAAATGACCGATCACGCCTCCGCGGCCAAGCAGGGAACTGGCATCCACGCTGAATCCCATGCCGGTCAGTTGACGCGCCCGTACCCGCGCAACGTCGTCATTCCACGAAACCAGGCGAATGGTAGACATGCAGGTAAACCTACATTAACCTCAGGTTTCGTCACAAATACGAAGAGCCACCGATTCGAGTGGCGAGATATACTTATGACCCCATATGCCGTTGCCGGATTATGGCGTCGGCGAGGCAAAATATATGCCACCAGAAAATCCAACGAAAGACCCTGCTTGCAACAACGTAAATGCCGTAACGTTTGTAAAAACTCATCAGGCCGATGCGGCAACAGTAGCCCAGCAACTCGGATTGCCGACGGAGAATATTCTGGGCCTCTCCGGGATCGAGTCCGGGTGGGGCTTGAGTCGAATCGCTACAACCGGCCATAATTTTTTCTCTTTGCACGGCAGCGCAGGTGCGCCTTTCGCGAATGGTTCCATGCAGGCCCTGCAGGGGGCGTCGATGTCGACCTTTCCCTCTTATCTCGCATGCGCTCAATCCTTCGCCGCCCAGTATGGAAATCTCGTTCAGGGGAAAAGTGATCCCGTGGAATTTGCCCAGGGTCTGATGCCACGATTCAATTCAGGGAAAGCTCCACTGGGCAATCCGAACTTCATCAGCGACACGGTAAATGTCATTCAGATGACGAAGAGAAGGATGGGATGCTAGCCGCGCACATCCCTCTCTTGTTTGTCCTTCTGGTCCAGGAGACCCAACCTGTAAGACCTCCGCACAAGGTATTCATCCCAACGTCGGCGGCCCTAGATGTTGCCCGGCAAGTCGCGAGAGACCAGGGCTATTCCATCGCAAACAAGAAGCTGTATTTTTTTGATCTGATGATGACAGAGGCCGGAAAGCCGGCCCTTCCCGGCTACGTGACTCTGGGATTTTATGGGAACAGCAATCTACTCAATCAGATATCCATCAATGAGAACACAGGGCAGGTAGTCGACAGTCTCAAATGCGTTGTATTTGAGTATCCCGATCTCCAGAGCTTTCAACAGGAGTTGAGACAGGAAACCGGAGCGCAGCCTTTATCCACAGTCGAACTGGCGAAGAGCGTCGGGTGCGATTCCTTACGGCATCTGAACAAACCCCTTCGCTCTGAATGAAGCCTTGTATGGAGAGACCATGTCAATTCCGTCTTCGACTACGGAGCGCCCGATCCTACTGAGCGGCTCTGTGTGATGCCGTTTCCACCCTGCGTGGTCGAGCCCGCGTACTGGGTGGTCGTGTGCAGATCGACCACATTGCCCTGCATCTGCAGCGTGACCGAAACCACATCCGTATCCGTACGAATCACAATCACATTCGGGCTGGTTTGCGAACTCACGTAGACCTTCCCGACGGGATAGCTGTAGGTAGACGCGATGGATCGCGGATTAGGCGAGGCTAAACCCAGCGGGATCGTCTTCTCCGCGGTAAAGTTGGTCAGGTTCACCACCGTCACCGTGCCGTCACCCTGGTTAGCTGTGTAGGCGCGGCTTCCATTCTGCAGGACAGTCACTGCCGCGGGTTTCATTCCCACCGGCACCGTTGCCAGCACCTGGCCGAAGTTCGGGCTGTCGTTGCCGTATATGTCCAGGCTCACGTCAATCACGCTGATCGTATTGTTATCGTAGTTCGCGACCACCAGCAGATTGCCCGGCGTATAGAGCCCCGCATACACCGGACCGGCGTTGCAGGGGGTCGTGCCGCCGCACAGGTTGATGGTTCCCGAGGGATTCAGAGCCGTGTCGAGCGTGTTCAGCTGGCTGTTGATCACCGTGAGCGTGCCGCTGCCGCGGTTCAGGACAAACACGCGGTTCCCATCCGCCGAGGCGATACCGTACACCGGGCAGACGCCGAGCGGCAGCCGGGCAGAGATGGTGTCGGTCGCGGCTTCAATCGCATCCGCCTCGCCCGTCACCGTCACTGCGGAAGGATTCGCGCACGTTCCCCACGCAAAACCAGGCGTACCGAGATTCCCCTGGCTGATCGCATAGACTCGCTGTGCCCCGGTTGCGCCAGTGATGTTGATCAAGCTCGGCGCGACAGAAACCTCCTGCTTCAGCGCCGGCGGGCTACCGGACATCGCTGCCACGGCATCCCGGCCCTGCTCCACGACGTATTGCGCTCCCGTGACCACCAGCGAATTGATCGGCGCCGCACCCGTCAGCAGCGTGCTGGTTCCAACCTGGTTGGACTGCAGAGACTGGCTGATGGGCACCGAGTTGATGGTTCCATCGCAATTTTCGCTATAAGCAGTTGAGCCTGTCGCATCCAGCGCGAAAGCCAATGGACCGTTGCCCACCTCCGCCTGCGCCATGATGCTGTCGCCGGAGAAATCGAGAATGGTCGCCACTCCGGGACTCGCATACGCCTGGACAACGCCGTTCACTGTGGGGCACGGAGGAAGATTCGTCGGCAGGGTCGCTGCGGGAATGAGCCCCGGCTGCGAAAAGACCACGACGTAGGAGGTGGGTGACGGAGGGGGACCGGTTTGCGTCACAGGGTTGATCACGGGACGATACTGACTCCCACAGCCGGTGCTTCCAACCAAAACTAGCAGCGCGCTGGCTGCCAGCCATTTCATGCTCTGCACTCGCAAATACCTCACTCCACCATCAACCTGAGAAATCGATAACGGTAAATACTGTAGAAAGATGATTGTAAATCACCGCAGCGATCGCATCCGCGCCGCGGCCCGGAAACCCGCTTTTACTTTGCAATATGACTCTCGTGATTCATGACCGCCGGTCCCTGCATTGGCAATCGCAACTCATCCTGCTGCTCATCCTTCCCCTCGTCGGCGTCTTCGTTCTGCTGGAGTTCATCCAACTCCTGCCGGTTTCTCCCGCGATTGTGGCGCAGGCCCTGGCCATCGGAGTAGCCTTTGCCCTGCTGGTCTGGATTCTTCGCGCCGCTACGCCGGCAGCTTCGCTCACCGGCGGCCTCTTCACCGCGAGCCTCTACCTCTGGACTCCCGGCTGGCGCACCGCGCTCTGGCCCTTGCTCGCGCTTTTTCTTCTCACCTTCGCGGCCACCCGTTTTGGTCGCAGCCGCAAGGAAAAACTTGGCACAGCGGAAGGTAAGCGCGGACGCATCGCCTCGCAGGTCGCTGCGAACCTGGGAGTAGCCGTTATCGCCGGAGTCCCGCTCAGCACCCGGCACGTGTGGTTGGGCATCTATCCGGGACGAGTCGCGCTCATCGCCTGCATTGCTGCGCTTTCCGAAGCTACGGCCGACACGCTCTCCTCCGAAGTCGGACAGGTACTTGGCGGCGACCCGCGCATGCTCACTACTTTCCGTCGCGTTCCCGCGGGAACCGATGGAGCCATCAGCCTCAACGGCACGCTTGCCGGAGCCGCAGGCGCAGCCATCGTCACCACGATTGCCGCCCTGGTTTTCCGTCTGAGCTTCCCCGAATCCGCAATCGCCTTTGCCGGAGGAATCGTAGGCCTCTTCTTCGACAGCCTGCTCGGAGCCACCTTGGAACGCCGCTCCTGGCTCAACAACGATGCCGTCAACGCGCTTTCGACCCTGGCCGCTGCCTTGTTCGCCGCCTGGGCTGCTTCCGCTATAAATGCAAGTCTATAGAGTCCAGCCCAACGCGCTCCACCGTCACTACGCCTTCCGGCAAGCCGGCATACGAGCGAGCGCTGCTCCACTCCCAGTCCGTGCCGCTCTCAACAAGGCCCGCCTTCACCGGCTCCTGATGCATCAGGTCCAGTTGCGCTGCGGTCTTTTCCGGCCCGAAGACGTGCATGTCCGAATAGCGGTTCTCCCACACCTGCTCCGTGCTGCGCGCCGAGTTGTTGTATCTGCGCTGATATCGCTGTCGTAGCATCTCGATCGAGTTCGCCGCCGTGTCCACCGCCGGCTCCGCCATCAGAAGACGAAAGTGGTCCGGCATCACCACATACCCAACCACGTCGAACCGAAACTTCACTCGCAGCTCTTCCAGCAATCGAACAAAAACGTTGCGATGCTTTTCCAGGCCCAGTTTCGGTTGCTTCCCGTAACAACTGCACGTGACTATGTGCAGATGCCCCTTCCCATACACCGGCTCTTGGCGTTTTGCCATAGGCAGTAGTCTAGATCTATCCCTAATCCCTAATCCCTGATCCTTGCTTCACCCTCCACAGCGTGTAACTCAGAATCTCATGCGCGGTGCGCTGAAACGCGTCCCACCGCGAGAGGCCGCGCGCCTCCGGTCGCGGGGACGTGTATACATCCAGACCGAGAGCCGAGCACAACGCATGCACCCGGAACAGGTGTGTCCCGTCGCTGACCACCACGATGCGCTTCAGCCCGTTCGTCCGCGCAATCACCGCCAGCCGTTTCGCCGATTCTTCCGTGTTGCTGCTCTCCGTCTCGGCGATGATCGCCGCATCCGGAACCCCGTGCCCCATCAGGTAGTCGTGTCCCACTCCGCCCTCCGAGTGCCGGTCAGCCGGATCGCCGCCGCCCAGCGTAATCACTAGCGGCGCAAGTTTTTCCTGATAGAGCGAGAGCGCGTGGTCCAGCCTGGCTCGCAGCACCGGGGATGGCCGCCCATCGTACTCCGCCGCTCCAAATACAGCGATCGCATCCGAGGGGCGAGCCTCGTTGCGATCCGCGAAGTAGCGAATCTGCTGGTCTACCCACACAACCCAACCGACCGCGGCGAATACCACGGCGAGCGCCAGTATCCACGCAATGGTCCGCGCCGGCCTTAAGGGCTTGGTAAACGGCGTCACCGCCGGCTGCTTGGCCGACCGCAAATTGGTGTCAGGGATAATCATCGACTTCAGATCAGAGCTCTTCCGCTACCCGGCCTTTAGCTACCCGCTCTTTAGCCTCTTCACGACTGCAACAGTAGCGCGATCTCATGCGTCGGGATGGCGCCCTCGCGCAGTATCTGCCACGAGCCTTTGCCTGCGGAGAGATCGACGATCGTCGTCGGCATACTCCGGCCCGTGGGGCCGCCGTCCACGATCAATGGGATGCTGTCTCCGATCTGATCGCGCACACACGCAGCATGCGTGCATTCCGGATAGCCCTGCAGATTCGCTGAAGTCGCCGTGATCGGCAGCCCGAAGGCCTCGACCACCGCCCGCGGAATGGCAGCGTCGGGAATGCGGATCGCAACATTGCCGGTTTTTGCCGTGCTGCGCAGTGGCAGCCGCGAACTGGCCTTCACAATGAGCGTAAGCGGCCCCGGCCAGAAGCGCTCCGCCAGCTTGTCGAGATGCGGACCAACCTCGCGCGATAGCTCATAAGCCTGGGACACATTCGCGATCAACAGTGAGAGCGGCTTGTGCTTCAACCGGCCCTTGATCTCGTAGATGTGCTCCACGGCCCGCAGATTCACAGGGTCCACGGCCAGCCCATAGAATGTGTCCGTCGGCATGCCCACCACTTTCCCCATGCGCAGGCACGACACAACATATTGCACCCGATCCGGTTCCGGTTCATCCGGATGGATGCGCAGAATTTCAGCGAACAAAGGTATCTCCACTTCGGAAACGTACTCGCGCCTGGCGTTGGAGACTCGCCCGCCAGCCGGTGCTCGACCGCTTGCGGGGGTAAAATCGCACCCATGCCCACGGCTTCTATCCGCACGCGCTTACCACGCATTGTACAGAGTCGGCAGAACACGCGGGTCAAGGAATTGCGTGCCGGATTCGCCCGCGCTTCCGGAACGGAAGAGGGCCACATCGCCATCGAAGGCGAGCATCTTCTCCTGGAGGCCGCCACCAGCGGACTTCGCTTTGCGGCCGTGTTTATCCGCGCCGGCAGCGAGCATCTGCTCGACAAACTCAGCATCTCTGAAGTCGTGGAAATCCTCACCCTGCCGCCCGATATTTTCGCAAGCGCCGTCAGCACCGAATCCCCGCAAGGCGTCGCCGCACTGGTCGAGCCGCCGGCTTTCGCGCTGGAGGATGTTCTCCGCGCAAAGACCACGCCGCTCCTCCTCATTGCCGCCGCTCTGCAGGACCCCGGCAATCTCGGCACCCTCATCCGCTCCGCCGAGGCCTTTGGAGCCACCGGACTCATCACCTTGCCCGGCACCGTCAGCCCATGGAACCAGAAAGCCCTGCGCGCCTCCGCCGGTTCGGTCTTTCGCCTGCCTGTTGTCGCGGCCCGTGAAGACGAAGTTTTCTCCGCGCTTCAAAGCCACAACATCGCCACCCTGGCCGCCGTGGCCGCTGAAGGCGAGTCTCTCACTCAGCATGACCTAAACCGTCCAACCGCGCTGATCCTGGGCAACGAAGGCAGCGGTATTCCTGCGGAGATCCTCCGCCGCGCCACCCATCGCGTCACCGTCCCTATGCCCGGCCCGGTCGAATCGCTCAACGCCGCCATCGCGGGCAGCATCCTTCTGTACGAAGCCTCACGCCAGAGAGCCGCCAACCCATGAGCCTCTTTGACCCCACTCCCGACCTCGGCCAGACAGGACCGGTCACCGCTCCGTTAGCTGAGCGTATGCGCCCCCGGACACTGGACGAATTTGTCGGTCAGCAGCACTTGCTCGCTCCGGGCAAGCCGCTGCGCGTGCAGATCGAGCGCGACGACACCGCCTCGATGATCTTCTGGGGTCCGCCCGGAGTCGGAAAAACCACGCTCGCCAAAATTATCGCCGAAACCACCCGCGCCACCTTCATCCAGTTCTCCGCCGTCCTCTCCGGCATCAAGGAGATCAAGCAGGTCATGGTCGACGCCGAAAAGGCCGCCCGCTTCGGCTCCCGCACCATCCTCTTCATCGATGAAATCCACCGCTTCAACAAGGCCCAACAGGACGCCTTCCTGCCCTACGTCGAGCACGGGACGATCCGACTCATCGGCGCCACTACCGAGAATCCTTCCTTCGAGATCATCTCCGCGCTGCTCTCCCGCTGCCGCGTCTACACGCTGCACGCTCTTAGCGAAGACGAAGTCCTTACCCTGCTACAGCGCGCGTTAACCGACACCGAACGCGGTCTCGGCAACATGCGCATCGCCGCCGACGAAGATGCCCTCCGCACACTCGCCTCCTATTCCAGCGGAGACGCCCGCAACGCCCTCAATGCCCTCGAAATCTCGGCCAAGCTCGCCGAAGCTCGCCACGCCAGACACATCACAAAAGAAATCGCCGTCGAAGCCCTCCAGCAGCGCGTCCTCCTCTACGACAAGCAGGGCGAGGAGCACTACAACCTCATCTCCGCCCTGCACAAATCCGTCCGCAACTCCGATGCCGACGCCTCGCTCTACTGGCTGGGCCGCATGCTCCAGGCCGGAGAAGACCCCATGTACATTGCCCGCCGCGTCGTTCGCATGGCCGTCGAAGACATCGGACTCGCCGCTCCTGAAGCCCTCAATCTCTGTCTCTCCGCCCGCGACGCTGTGGATTTTCTCGGCTCACCCGAAGGCGATCTCGCTCTCGCCCAGGCCGTCGTTTACCTCGCGCTCGCGCCAAAATCGAACGCCCTTTACACTGCTTACGGCGAAGTCCTCTCCGAGATAGAAAACACGCGCGCCGAGCCCGTCCCGCTGCACCTGCGCAACGCGCCCACCGGCCTCATGAAGTCGATTGGATACGGCAAGGGCTACCAGTACGCCCACGACGAAGCCGACCGCGTCGCCGACATGGAGTGCCTGCCCGAAAGCCTCCAGGGACGCACCTGGTACCATCCCACCGACGAAGGCCGCGAAAAGCTCCTCGCTCAGCGTATGGACGAAATCCGCAAAATCCGCGAGAACAAGCGTGGGGAAGGGAAGCGCGAGGAAGGGAAGCGCCGCCAATAGCTAGCCCTCCGGCAGGTGCGTCTCCCACTACCGAACATTTCAGATTTTCTCAGCGTCCTTTGCCACTGTAGTTCTGTGCGTAGGTATCGCGAGGAAGTCCCTCATTGCGCGCTTTTGTCACCAGGGCGAAAGCGTCATCCCGGCCCATTGCCCCACCGATCGTGACCAGATACGGCGCTTGTCCCGTAGGAGTGAACACTTCAGGATGCATCTCTGGATACCTCTGAGCAATCGTGGCCGACTTATGCTGAGCCTGTGCTTCATGGTTGTACGTGTAGGCAACTACCCGCCACTGATTGTGGACTCCCGCTGCGTCATTGTTCTGATTTCGTGGAGCGTTGGCCGCCTGTACAGGAGTGCTCGCTCCGGCTGAACTCGTCGCATGGCTCTCCGCAACCGGTGCCGGAGTCGAGATCTGCTGCTGAGCAGGGGTCGGGCTCGCAGATCGACGATCCAGAAAGTGTTTTCCAAGCCACAAAACGAACACCACCGCCGCCAGTCCAGCCACAATCATCCATCGAGTACCCGAAGCCGCACTACGTTGCCGGTCCACCACAGGAACACGAATTCGACCTGGAGTTGGCGCCGCCGCAGCCGTCTTTGATTCCATCAGGACTGCCGACTCGGGCAGCGCTGCAGCAACTGGTGAAGGAGTTCGAGCAGCCCCTGATTGCGGAGCCGTCTCCAGTGCGGCCGCAATTTCCGCTACTCCCCACTCTCCGCTCATTCCTTTCCGCACGATCTGATCGAACGGCGCAGGCAGCGGATCGCGTCCTCCGGCTTCCAGCGTCTTCTTCTGCGTTAACGCCTGCAGCAGGAGAACGGCGAGATCGCGCACGTCCCGTCTCTTTAATTCCTGGCCTTCCTCGCCCTCGGGGTTTTCCCGGATGCAGTCGCTCCGCAGCTTAACCACCTCGCCCACGGCAAACACGTTGGCGGCCTCGACATGTTCATGGACGAAGCCATGCGCGTGGAGAGCCTCAAGCACAGCGATCAGACTGGCGGCAAGCTGACGGGTTTCAGGCACCGTCAGGCGCTGACCGTTCAGCACCTCGCCAAGATTGGCATCGACGGCCTCCATCACGGCGTATACCAGCGAAGTCCCATCGAGCACTACTTGGCCAAACTCCTCCAGCTTCAGAACGTTTGGATTATCCAGCGCTGTTACTCCACGCCAGCGGGCTAATATCTCGTCTTCATCGAAGTGAGATTCAATCAGCCGTATGACCCTGGGAACCCCATTCCCATTCGACGTTGAGAAGAAGGCGCTTCGGCCTTCCGGTCGCAACAGTTTTGTTAGGGGGAAGGAACCGTCGATCGTTCTTCCTTCATATTCTGTCCATAGCTCCATATGTCGTTTCCAGTCATGAGTATTGGTTCAAGACAGAAGGTCTCTGAGGACAAGTCGAACAGGCGAGACGTTGAGAGACACCATTTGCGAGCTGCGCCTCTCTATCAACCACAAATATTATCGTTTATTGCGACGCTCGTCTCAACGGCGCGCATCCTTCGAGTCAACTGCCGACCCGATCTCCCGCCGAAAGGTCGAGATTTGATGTCTCCGGGGATTCTCCGGCAGCCTCGACTCCCGCAAATCTTTGGCTACATCGAAACACTTCTGCGGTAGTCTCGATAAGGAGCCATCCGTCGCTCGTTCATCCGCTCCAGGCAGGCTTACTTATGTTCAATGTCGCCGATGAGGTCCCCACCATGCGAGTCGGCCGCGCCCTCGCACTGGCGGGCATAGCAGCGCTGGCTGTCCTGGTGTTGGTTGCGGGCTACGTCTATATCAACCGCGTGCCACCTACGGCTGAGGGAGAACTCACCGCCGTATGGCTATATCAGCCGCTGCCGCCCCCGGCCACCGCAGACGTCCCGGTATCGGCCGTCCCCCGAGGCAACAGCCTGCTTCTGCTCGTCTCCGTTAGGGTCCGCAATCTATCCGAAAAGCCCCTGTCAGTGATGGACCTTGAAGGAGTCGTCACCGTCGGTGACACCGACTACAAAAGCTACGCCGCTTCTACGCTCGACTTCGATAAGGTCTTCCAGTTTTACCCCGACCTCGACGCCTACCGCCAGCCCGCTCTGCTTCCTCACTCCGAGATTCCGCCCGGCGGCGAGTCGCGCGGCATGGTCGTCTTCAACTACGCTCTCGATGAAGCCCAGTGGAACAAGGCCAACTCGTTCCGGGTCGACGTAACCTTTGACACCATTCCATACATCCTGCATCTCACCTGGCCGACATTTCCAAACCACACCCAGATCGCGGCCACCGTCCCCGCGCCACCGCCGACCACCGCCGCGAAGCTGCTGCACAAGCGACCCGTCACAGCTACGCCCTGAACCGAACCTCCTGGAATCCCTACGGATAGGGTCAAGGCGAATCACTTCTTACTAATGGCTAATGGCTGTACTCCATTCTCCTCCCATGCCCGCTCGCCTCTCGGCACAGCTCAATCAGCCGAGTCGTCCGCCAGGCCTGCTCCGGCTTCACTTCGAGCTTACCCGCGCCCAGCAGCGCATCGCGCACATTCGCATAGAGCAGGCGATAGTCTCCCGCTGCCGTCTTCACTCGCTCCACCGGTTTGCCGGCGATATACAGCTCCCCCCACAGGTTCTCCGGATCCTCCCCGAAGCCCGCATCGCCAAACCTCATCCCCGTTTTCAGCTGATCCTCTTGCGGATCGAGCCCCCACTTCACAAAGCTGCCCAGCGTGCCATGCACCACAAATCGCGGACCCGCCTTGCAGGCCGTCAGCGTTGAGCGCAGCAGCGCCGTGACGCCCGACGAAAACTTCAGCTCTATATCAAATGCGTCATCCGTAACGCTGCCCTTACGGTCGGTCCGCACATCCGCAAACACGTTTTCAGGATCGCCAAAGAGCGTCGTCGCCTGGTCGATCAAATGCGGCCCAAGGTCGAACAGAATGCCTCCACCCGGCCCGCCGTTCTCGCGCCACACATCGCGCTTGGGTTCGGAGCGGTAGCGGTCGAAGTGCGATTCGTAGCTCACAATCCTTCCCAGTTCGCCCGACGCCAGCACCTGCTTCAGCGTCATAAAATCGCCATCCCACCGCCGGTTCTGATACGCCGTCAGCAGCAGCTTCCCCTCCCACGCCAACTCGATCAACCGATTCGCCTCATCCGAAGTCAGCGTGAACGGCTTATCGATGACCACGTTCTGACCCGCACGCAGGCACTGCTCGGCAATCTCAAAATGCGAGTAGCTGGGAGTGCCCACCACCACCAGCTTGATCGACGCGTCCTCCAGCATCTCCTCGATCGACCTGGCGATTTTTACTCCTGGATACGCCTTCGCCGCCTCATCCCCTCTGCGCTGTACGATCACCGCCAGCTCCAGCCCCGGAGTTGCAGCCACCACCGCAGTGTGAAAAATTCTTCCCGCCAGCCCAAACCCGATCACGCCCACACGAATGTCGTCAGCCATAGTGCAGCCATTTTCTCAGAATCACCGTGGGTCCCACAGGTCCGCGTTCCTGGACGCGGTTTTCGCTGTCCGCTGCCGTTTTCAAAGTTGTTACCAAGGGGTAGTAGTAACAATGACTCAGCCTTGCCATATGCGAGGCTTTTTCCTTACCTGAAGCTGTACGACACGATCCGATCACTGAAATAGTCGCCCCACCGTGGAAGGCCCGGCAGTGAAAACCGACACCCGGGAAATTCTCTTTGCCGCATTGCCCTATGTGGCTGTTTACCGTGTTAGCGAACAGACCATCGAAGTCTTGCGGATTTATCACGCCGCACAAGACCGGACCTGATGTTTCGAGTTGCCCGACTCCTCGCCCTATTGCTCCAAGCTAAGCAGATGAGCTTTCACATCCAGTCCGCCTGCGAAGCCCGTGAGTTTTCCGGACGACCCAATTACGCGATGGCACGGGACAATGATCGATATCGGATTTCTTCCGTTCGCAGCGCCCACAGCTCGCGTAGCACGAGGGTTGCCGAGTTGTTTCGCGAGCTGTCCGTAGCTTTTCGTTTCTCCAAACGGTATGGCGAGCAGGGCTTCCCACACGTCTTTCTGAAAACGAGTGCCTCTCATATCGAGCGCGACAGAAAATGCCTTTCGCTTTCCGGAGAAGTATTCGCGTAGCTGCCGTTCCGTCTGAACAAGAACGGGGTGTTCGTCATTCTCAACCAGCTCGCTGAGACGCACCCGGCTCGGACGGTCGTTCTCCCATAGAACCGCTACCAGGCCGTGGTCACTTGCGACCAGTTTCAATTTTCCAACAGGAGTTTCGATAAATTTGCAGGCGAGACTCATCGTCTTATCCTTTCCGGTTAGAAATTGCGTTGACGTGCGTTCCGTTTGCCGCCCAAAGATGCTGCGCTGCGTAGGCACGCCACGGTCTCCAGGCTTCGGCGCGACTCACCAGGTGCGCAGGCGTTGCCTTTTCACCGTCCATGGAAGCCACGCTGCGGAGGAGTCCAATGTCACTCGCCGGGAAGGCGTCCATCTCGCGGATGGCGCGAAGGGCGATGTACTGTGCCGTCCATTCGCCAATCCCGCTGATCGTTCGCAAACGCGCAACGGTCTCTTCAATGCTGCCGAACGGACGAAAAAGATTCGGATCGGCCAGTGCCGACTCGGCAATCGTCTTCAATGCCTTCAAACGCGCCGCCGGCATCGCCAGGCCGATGGAGGATGCCGAAACGAGTCTCTTCGCAGTCGGAAACACGCGAGACAACTCCGGGTGCAGCAGAAAGGACCTGGGCACCGCGCGACCGTGAAGGGCAACCAGCTGCCCCGCCAAGCGACGCGCCGCGACCACACTGATTTGCTGGCCCAGCACTGCGCGTACCGCTATCTCGAAACCGTCCCAGCCACCGGGAGCCCGCAACCCGGGCCGCTGCGCCATCAATGGAGCAAGTACCGGATCGCCGGACAGATGATCGTTGATCGTCTCGATGTCCGCGCCAAGATCGAACTGCCGCCGCACCCGGGCAACGATAGCAGGCAGTGACCGGACATCCGGGAAGCGAATGCTGACTCCAAGACTCTGGCGATCGGGCAGGTGAGTCACCTCAATGCTTCCCATCGCTCCGTCTATCTCAACCGTGCGCAGGTAGCGTCCGCTATCCACAACTTCGATGCCGCGAATCGCGCGTGCCTGCAAATACGCGAGCATGCTGTCCCAGTCATAAGGCGGACGGTAGCGAAGGCGAAGTACGACGTTCTTCTCTTCAAATTTCGCGGAGCTCTTTCGTCGCAACGCGCTGGGAGGACGATGGAACAGGTCAAGAAATGTTTCGTTGAATCGCCGCAGACTGCCGAATCCAGCTGCCATAGCAACTTCGGTCATTGGCATGCGGGTTTCATGAATGAGTTGTTTCGCGAAAAGCACTCGCCGCGTTTGCGCAACCGAGATGGGCGACGCTCCAAGATGCTGAAGAAACAAGCGCCGCAATTGACGTTCACCCAGACCCAGGCGCTCAGCCAGCTTTTCAACCCCATTCCCCTCGCCATCGAGGGCGCCTTCAGCGATTAGAGCCAACGCGCGAGAGACCGTATTCGAAGTTCCGCGCCATGACGCCAGGTCAGGGGCCGTTTCCGGGCGGCAGCGCAGACACGGCCGGAAGCCCGCGTCCTGTGCTGCTGCGGCTGAACCTAAGAATCTGCAATTCTCAAACCTGGGTGTGCGCGCCGGACACACGGGGCGGCAATAGATTCCTGTCGAAGTAACACCGACGAATATCAGGCCATCAAAACGGGATTCACTGCTCTGCAGAGCGCGATAACAGACTTCAGGACCGGGCAATTCCACAACCCGATTCTCGCACTCTTGAGCGAGACAAACTCGCGGTTTTCGGACATGGTCATTTCAGTGTTTCCGGCTTGACCTTCGACGGTCACTAACCTCGCCTGGTGGGGACGACGTGAGTCGCGTTCGGCGAGGAAACGTGTTCTGTGCACTGATAGCCGAGCGTGGTCAGGTCGATACCCGCAAGAAGATGTTCCCCGGTACCGACTCGACAACGGTAGCAAAAACCCAGAGCCGCCCGAGCGAAGCCAAGTCCTTCGCTAGAAGTCAAAAAACTTTAACCGCAGCGCGTCCTCATATTCTTTCTTCGTGGCCTTCACTTTCTTGCGGAGCGCTTCTTCCCGGAAATCGGCTTCCTCCCACCGGTCGATCTCCGCTACCGAATGATCTCCCGAGGCCAGCGCTTCTTCTTCTTTTATTCCGGCGATCCACGCTTCCACTGCCGCCTTGTATGCATTCTGTTTCTGATCGAGTTCCGAGTCTTCCACTTTCATCGTTTACCTTCCCACAAAACCTTGACTTTAACTCTTCCACACAAATACCAGATGAATAAGTGATGACGATCACAAAAGGAGCTGACCAATCGTCCTTCGTACTATCCGCAACCTGGACAGGTTTACCCCGCTCTCAAACCCTTCCACAGTCTCGCCATCGGCTCCAGTCCAAGCTCTTCCGCACGCGCCATGGGAGCAATTCCCGCTGCTTCCAGCGCCTGGACTATCTGACCTGCATCGAACCCTGCTGTCCGTAGATTTTTCCCCAGCGTCTTGCGCTTCTGCGCAAAGCACTGCTTCAGGAATCCGATGAACTCCTCCGGTTCGACGCCCAGCTCCGCGAAGCGCGGCCGCATCGTCAGCCGTAGCACCGTCGAATGCACTTCCGGAGGAGGCAGAAACGCGCTCGGCGGCAACGTCAGCACACGCTCCACTCGCGCATAGAGTTGCGCTGTCGCCGACAGCAGCCCATAGTCGCGCGGACCTGAATCCGGCGATCCTGGAACCGCGGCCACCCGGTCTGCGACCTCGCGCTGCACCATGACGACTGCCCGCGAGATCGCCGCGTTGAAGTGGAAGAGCCGCAGCAGAATATCCGAAGTGATGTAGTAGGGAAGGTTGCCCACGACCAGCAATGGCTCCCCCTCCTTGCGAAGGGCAGCCAGATCGACGGTTAACACATCCGCCTCCATCACCTCAACCGATGGCGTGTCTGCGAACTGCGCCCGCAGCCGTGGAGCAAGCTCGCGGTCGAGCTCGATGGCCACCAGCTGCCCCGCGCGCCGGCTGAGAACCTCCGTGATCGCGCCGCCACCCGGCCCGATCTCGACTACCGTGCGTCCCGCCAGATCGCCGAGCGCATCGGCGATGGCCACGCACGCCGCCGGATCGACGAGAAAATTCTGTCCCAGTTTGGGCTTGCGCTTCAGAGTTCTTTACCTCGTGTTGCCGCTTGTTGTACGCCAGAATAGACTTCCCAGGGGTAGACTTGCTCTGGCCCATGCGACCGAACTGCCACCACTGCATCATAAAGACAAACACTGGAGCCCCATTGCTATGCACGTCGTTTTCGCCGCCTCTGAATGTGTTCCCTATGTCAAGACCGGAGGTTTGGCCGACGTCGTCGGCGCCCTGCCGCGCGAGATGGCGCACCTTGGCCATCGCGTAACCGTCTATCTGCCGTACTATAAGCAGGTTCGCGAGCATGTACCGGAGAAGAAGCCGGTCATCCGCAGCCTCACCATCCCCTTTGAGTACTACAACCGCTTCGTGGCCATCCTCGACGGCGGCATCCATGATGGCGTGCAGTTCTACTTCGTCGATTGCCCGGAGCTCTTCGACCGTGAAGCCCCCTACGGAACGGAGACAAGCGAATATGCCGACAACTGGGAGCGCTTCGGCCTGTACTGTCGCGCGACGCTCGAGGCGGCCAAGCAGCTCGGGGTCCCGGATGTCTTCCACGTCCACGACTGGCAGGCGTCCATGGTGCCCGTCTACCTGCGCACCGTCTACTACTACGATTCCGCATTGCGCAACGCCGGAACCATCCTCACCATCCACAATGCCAGCTACCAGGGATGGTTTCCGCCGGAGACCACTCAGCATCTGCTCCTGCCTTGGGACCTCTTCACGGTGGATGGATTGGAATTTTACGACAGATTTGACTTCCTCAAGGGCGGCGTCGTTTACGCTGACGCCATCACGACGGTTAGCCGCAAATACGCCGAGGAGATCCAGACGCCCGCGTTCGGCAGCGGACTCGACGCTATCCTGCGCAAGCGCGCCTCCGATATGCACGGCATCCCGAACGGCCTGGATTACACCCTGTGGAATCCTGCCACCGACCACAAAATCGCCGCGCACTACACGTCTGACAATCTTGCCGGCAAGGTTGAATGCCGCCGCGATCTGCTGCACGCCTTTGGCGCCGCCCATATTTCCGAGACCACCCCGGTGCTGGGCATCGTGTCGCGCTTCGCGACGTTGAAGGGATTCGACCTCATCGCCCAGATCGCCGACCGCCTGCTTGACAGGGACCTCTTCCTGATCGTGCTTGGAACCGGCGAGCCCTATTACGAAGGTCTGATCCGCACTCTGCAGGAGCGCTTTCCTGGCAAGATCTCAGTTCACATCGGATTCGATGAGATACTCGGGCACAAGATCAACGCCGGATCCGATATCTTCCTCATGCCTTCGCACTTCGAGCCCAGCGGGTTGAACCAGATGTACAGCCTCAAGTACGGAACCGTGCCCGTCGTCCGTGCTACCGGCGGCCTGGACGACGCAGTTGAGGAATGGAACCCGGAGACGCGCACTGGAA
The DNA here is from genome assembly GCA_013289875.1 of Acidobacteriota bacterium. Classification (GTDB taxonomy): domain Bacteria; phylum Acidobacteriota; class Terriglobia; order Terriglobales; family Acidobacteriaceae; genus Silvibacterium. The sequence continues at coordinate 17,536 of JABCZC010000053.1, forward strand.
CCGGCTTCAAGTTCTACGGATACAATCCCGACGATTTTCTCGCCGCCATCGACCGCGCACTCGACATCTTCCGCAATGACAAGGCAGCCTGGACCACGATTATCCGCAACGGTATGGCCAAAGACTTCTCCTGGAAAAAGCCGGCCGCCGAATACGCCGCTCTCTACGAAGAAGTCGCGCGCCGGCGCAGTTGATTCTGGTGCACCACCCAAGCCAACCCTTTCAGGCACAACGCGCGTCAGATTCACACGTACCGTACGGAGGTACATGTGAAAAAGTCTGTCTTGTTGCTCGCCACGCTGTTGTTCTTCACATTTACAACCTGGGCTCAGAAGCCCCAGGGCGAACATCCCGCCACGATGCCTCCTTCGCATCCTCCAGCGCAAGGACCCCCTCCATACCACGGAAAACCGCCTGCACAGCCAAACCATAACTTCGTCGATCAGCCAGGACACCCCAACGCTCCGCATGTTCATGAAGACGGTACGTGGGTCGGACACGATACCGGCCCCAATGACCCTCACTACCATCTCGATCATCCCGGGGAGCATGGCCGCTTTACCGGAGGCTTCGGGCCTGACCACCGATGGCATCTTGCCGGTGGTGGTCCCAGTCGATTCTGGTTTGGCGGATTCTATTTCAGTGTCGCCCCATATGACCTCGGTTTCTGCGATGGCTGGAACTGGGATGGCGACGACATCATTCTCTACGAAGATCCCGACCACCCAGGCTGGTACCTCGCCTACAACGTACGCCTTGGGGTCTATGTCCACGTCATGTACCTGGGAACGTAAAGCCTGCTCAAGGCCTGTACCGATGGCCTGAAGCTATTTGCCCGGTGCGGAGCGCTCCTCCGGGTGCGCAGCGGCTTCGGTTCCGCGGAGAGGCCTTCTCTATCTCGGAGTTCATTTCACCCGCCGATGAGGATCGCTGCGTTGCGCGCGTAGAGCCACAGCAGCATGGCCACGCCGTTTAATGACCGTAGCTGAGGGAATAGTTGTTTACATGGTCGAAGTAAAGCTGCGTCGACGATGCAGCTCCGGCGGCGAGGAACCCCAGCGTCCACAGATTGGACATGCGGTTTCCCATCACCGCTGCTTAGATGACGCCGGGCGGGCAGAATACTTGGCCGACTATTTCCCGCAAATCGCTACAATAGAAATAAGAGACAAAAAAGAAATAAGAGACAAAGAGACCCGGCTGCCTTGCAGCCCCGGGTCTTTCGCGTTTCGGGAACAATGAGGCTGCCAAACGTTCGTAACACTTCTGGAATCAATGACCAAAGAATAAATTGTTTAATTTCAAGGAGAGCCGTTAACTGTTTTATTTTCTAATAAATGGACGCAAGCCCTTTATTATCAGATCCCTGCCAGACACCTATTCCAGTAACCTGTTTAGAGTCAAATATTTGGGGAATCTAGGGGGAGGAGTGGGGGGGAGGGGGTGGCGAGGGCTATGGATGCACGGGAAGCACGAACATCTGTCCAGCCATTTGCCGATGCGCGTCGCGCACGATGCGCGGCGTGGCGACGATGACCAGCTCCGAGACGTCATTCTCCGTCTGGTTGTTGGTCGTCGATTGAAAGCCGGGGAGCTCGCTGAGGCCGGGGACTCCGTCCACAGCCTTCGTCTGCTGTTTCGACATGTCGCTCACGACAACCGCGCTCGCGCCCTCCTTGAGTGTGATATTGGCGCTGTACTCTTGGTTATCGAGTATCGGATTACCGTTGAGCGTGCCGCCCGCGAGCGACACAATCTTGAGGTCGAGCTTAAGCGCTACATCCCGGTCTTTCTGGACGTGCGGTGTCACCTTCAGGGTTAGTCCGAGGTCCTGATACTGCACCTGCGGAATGGTCTGGCTGCTGGAGAGCGCAGAAGAGCCGATGCCCAGGCCCGCCAGCGCGCTCGAGACGCCCGCCGAAGAGAGGCCGGCGACCCCCAGCGAGCTCCCCGCGAGGTTCGAATAGGTGGATGTGACAATTGGGTAGCGCGTGCCGCTGCGAATCGTCGCCTCTTCCTGATCGAGTGCGCTCACCGTAATGTGGTCGATCGAGCGCGAATCTGAGGCGTTGAGAGCAAGATTGCCGGTCACGCCGCTGACCGACACGCCGGTAAGCGTAAGACCCCCTCCGAAGGTCCCAAAGGGCTGGCCTAGGACCGAACCGTTGACGGCTCCGGAGGAGACGAGGATGGCCGCGATGGCGGCGTAATCCCCGGCACTCGCCAGGCCGCTGGAGATGATTTGCTGCACCAGGCTTTGGTTGTTCGCGATGATGCCGTTCACTGTGGACGGCACGTTGAAGATCGTCCATGACTGTGGCAACTGCACCCCGACGTTGAGCGTACGCGTCTTGGCGACGCTGTACAGACGGACGTCGAGCTGGATTTCGCTGCGACCGTCGAGCATTTCGGCAAGCGTGGAATTCAGGGCGGCCAGCTTCTCTGCCGGTGCGCGCACCGTCAACGTGGAGTTGCCCTGCGAGATAGTCGCCTGCTGTGCGTCAAAAAGATTGCGCGCCACGTTGCTCATGTCCGTGATTTCGGCGGAAGTGAGACCGGGGAAGTAGACGGTTTCCAGCGCAAGCCGCTCGAACTTGGTGCGATTGTCCTTTGTGTCCTGGGCGACAAGCACGCGGCTGGGATCGAGCGGCACGAAGAAAGTGTTGGTGACCAGCTTGACCATGCGGGCGGCATCATTGAAGTCGACATCGTCTGCATCGAAGCGCACGGTTTCGCTCTTGATGGAGCTGTCAAGCGTGGGCGTAATGCCGTAGGCGGTCAGTACTTGGCGGAGGACCTCGCTCGAGCTGGTGCGCAGATGGAAGCTGCGGCGCGCCTGCGCGGGAGCGAGTTCGATGAGTCCTCCGGCTTCGGCCTCCGGATTGCGCGGTTCGCGATCGGGGGCGGCATCGCGAGCAATTTCATCCATGTGCTGCGCAACCATCGGATTGGTTGGGTCGAGATGAAAGGCCTGGATGAGATCGCCACGCGCCTCGTCGGTATGGCCAAGCAGTCTCGCCTTGTCCGCAGCCTCCACAAGTGCCGTGGCTCGGTGTTGGCGCGCGATCTCGTACGCCGCCTGATATTGTTCGTTGCCGGGCACGAGCAATGTAGCGTGCTCGAAGTCTTCTTCTGCCGTTTTGAGGTCGTCTTGTTCAAGAGCCTTTGCGCCGGCAAGGTACAGTTTCTCCGCGTCGCGCTGTTCTCGCGCAGAGGCCGCCTTCTTCGGCGGAGCCTGCTTCGTATCCGGCCCCTGTGCATACGCGCAGGCAAAGGAGCAGGCAACGAATGCGGCTGCCAAAGCCCGAGCGTATTTTGTGCAGAGATTCATGCGATGCTGCGGCACTCCACGGCCTGGAGCAGCGCTTCAAGCGAGGTGGCGCAGACCTCGGGGTCGTGCTCCATGAGCTGCTCGAAGGTGAAGTTGCCGGTGGCCACGGCGATCGTCGGCAAACGGTTGGCTCGGGCGGCTGAGATATCGAAAGGCGTGTCGCCTACGACGCAGACTGTCGCCTCGGGTCCGGCATCGCGGTGAGCCTCGCGCATAGCGTGAGCGATCATGTCGGAACGGAGGTCGTAGCTGTCGCTGAATCCGCCGAACGTGAACCAGTGTCGTAGACCCAGGACCTCAATCTTGAGCCAGCCGATCGATTCAAGATTGCCGGTGGCCACGCCAAGTGCCGCGCCTTTGCCCTGAAGGTAAGCAAGCATCTCATCGACGCCGGGCATCTTGACCAGCTTCATCTCGGAGCGTCGCGCGGCGACATCCCTGCGCATGGTTTCGAGGACATTTTCAAGATGTGGCTGCCACTGAGCCTCGTCAAGCCGGGCGAGACGGAATGCATCGCGCAGAATGCCGGGGTCGGTGTTCCCGCTTAACGTAACTCCATCGAGCACCAGTTCGTGCCCCATTGCCGTGCGAACGCTGGAAAAGAATGAGTCGACGTGGACGCGGTCGCGGCTGCGCAAAAGCGTGCCGTCGATATCGAAGAGATACGCGCCCTGCTCGTCCCACTGGAAATCTTCCCGGACGAATACATGGCTTTCAGCTGCATCTGAAGTCGAAGCAGTCGGATGCGAAGATGGGGAGTTCACTCGATAGTTTGCCCTTGTACTTAGATTAAAGCAGGGCAGCGCACTCCGGCGATGGCATTCCCTAACGCGCTGCCTGATTCACTTCAAATACAGGACGTTCGCTGCGAGGCGGGCGCTTGAGGCCGCCGCGAATTTGTGAGGGATCGAGTTTAAGCTCCACGATGGTGCGGCTAAGGGTGTTGCGATGCATGCCAAGCTCCTTTGCCGCCTTGCACTGGTTGCCCCTGTGATGCGCCAGCACTTCCAGCAGGAAGCGCTTTTTGAACTCGCGTACGGCTTCGGCATAGGTTATGCCGCCTGCATGCATTTGAGTCACAAGGTTATCCAGTTCACGTTTCACAAGTCCTCTTTCCTACGCTAGGGTTTTACCCGAGTCGATTTTGTTTGGTAGCAACACTTGCCATTGGGGAACTAATTTGCCGTATTACGATTGACGACGGCTTCAGCCACGTGGGCTGAGCATTGCGTATAACGACGACGCCCTGGCGAATGCGCTCGCCTAATTGGTAAGGCGTTATTACGGACGCCTGGTGAGCCGCGGTCAAAAAATACGGCGCCAGGCGCGACTGCTGAATCCACGTAGCCTGAGGCAGAAATGCGGCGACGACCAGCACTGCCAGCGTGACCAGAGCACATCCCTTCACCAGACCGAAGACTGCGCCCACAAATCGGTCCGCCCATCCCAGCCCGATAGAATGCACCGACCAGCGAATCACTCGCCCCAGAAGGCCGGCCAGCAGGATGACTCCAAGCGCAATCAGGAGAAAGGATAATGCTTCTGCGACCGCCAATGTGTGGACCCATCGACCTATCCATGGCAACAACCTCTGATAGTTCCAACTCGCCAGCAGCAATCCAGTAACTACGCCGGCTAGCGAGAACACTTCCAGAAAGAAGCCGTTCTTGGCCGCCGACAGCACGGAAACAAGTAGAACGACGACAATCAGCCAGTCGATGAGCGCCATGCTGATGCCTACAGCAAGAGAGACTTTCCCGTGAGCAATCGGAAGGCCTCAAGATATTTTTGTTGCGTGTGCGAGACAATATCGTCTGGCAGCCCTGGGGCCGGCGCCTGCTTGTTCCACCGAATGCTCTCAAGGTAGTCACGCACGTATTGCTTGTCGAATGAAGGCTGTTGGCGCCCCGGTTGATATTGATTGCGCGGCCAGAAGCGCGATGAATCAGGCGTGAGCACCTCGTCGGCAAGTATGATGCCTTCTGCCTGGGTGCCGAACTCAAATTTAGTGTCGGCCAATATCAGTCCGCGCTCTTCGGCATATTCTGACGCTTTCCTGTACACCGCCAGACTTAAATCGCGCAGCCGCTGGGCATTTTGTGCGCCGACGCGAGCTGCCATTTCGTCAAAGGAAATATTTACATCATGCTCGCCATCCAGGCTCTTGGTGGCGGGAGTAAAAATGGGCTCGGGCAACTTGTCGCCCTCGCGTAGCCCAGCTGGGAAGGGGATTCCGCAGACCGCGCCGGTAACGACGTAATCCTTCCATCCCGATCCAGAGAGATAGCCGCGCACCACGCATTCGACTGGAAACATTTGTGCGCGTTTCACCAGCATCGAGCGCCCATCGAGTTCCTCGCGGTACTGGCGAAGCTCGTGCGGATACAGGCTGACATCGGCAGTGATCAGGTGGTTGGGAACGATGTCCTTGAGGAAGTCGAACCAGAAGAGCGAAAGCTGAGTGAGTACCTTGCCCTTGCCGGGGATTCCGGTAGCGAGCACATGATCGAATGCCGAGATGCGATCGGTCGCGACCAGCAGCAGAAATTCGCCCACCGAGTAGAGGTCCCGTACCTTGCCGCGTGCATGCAGGGCGAGGTGACTGAACTCGGTTTCAATGATTGCGGGCAACGGCAGGCCTTCTTGGAATCGATCTGAATTCCGATTCTGAGGTCAGTCGAACGCTTTGTCAACGTAGCGTAAATACACGATTCACGCAGAATTTTTACGCATTCTCACGCGCGATTATCCACTGTCAAGCGCAAAATCGTGAGCGATCTGATTGCGCTCAAATGATGCGATACTATCGTGACCCTTGACTTCGCGGAGGCGGCGGGCGTTACGACGCCCTGCGCTCAATTATGCAGTCGCCCGGCGCGATTCCAGAGTTCGTTCCTGGCCGCCGAGATGGACGCTTACGATCTTCGACACTCCCGGCTCCTGCATCGTTACGCCGTAGATGAGATCGGCCGCAGTCATCATTCGCTTCGAGTGAGTCACGATGACAAACTGGGTGTCTCCTGCCATGTTGCGCAGCATATCTGCCAGACGGCCGACATTTGTCTCGTCGAGCGGCGCATCGACTTCATCGAGCACGCAGAAGGGACTGGGCTGGTACTGGAAGATGCCAACGAGCAGCGAGAGCGCGGTCAGGGCCTTTTCGCCGCCGGAAAGCAGCAGCACATTCTGCAATTTCTTGCCGGGCGGCTGAGACACAATGTCGATGCCACTGTCGATGGAATTCTCTTCGTCGGTAAGGCGCATGAAAGCCTGTCCACCCCCGAATAGTTTGGAGAAGGTGACGCTGAAATTCTCGTTGATGCGGACAAAGGCTTCATCGAACCGGGCACGCGAGATCTGATCGATCTCCTTGATGGTCGCCTGGGTGTTCTCGATAGAATCGAGCAGGTCTTTGCGTTGCGTCTCGAGGAACTCGTGACGCTGCGCCGTCTCTTTGTATTCTTCGAGAGCCATCATGTTGACCGGACCCATCGATTCGAGCTTCTGCTTGAGCTCGCGGCAAGCATCATCTTCTAGCGTAAGGGCCTCACCTTCGATGCGCGGCATTTCGCTCTCGGAGCGAAGTGCCACCGCCTCCGTGCCGAGATCGTTCACGCATGTCTCTTCAAGATGCGCGAGATCGGCGGTGAGCGTGGCGGCTCGTGCACTGCGATCACTGCGAGCATCGCGAAGACTGTCGGTTTCAGCGCGCAATGCCTTCAGTTTCCGATCAATTTCGGCGAGGTGTGTGCGCAGATCAGTGGCATCTTTAGCAAGGCGCGCCACTTCTTCAAGCGCCTGCTCGCGAACCTCGGTTAATTGCTGACGGTTCGCCGAGATCTGTTCATTTTCCTGTGCGCGCTGCTGTTGTTCAGCTGTGGCAGCGGCAAGTTGCTGCTCAATCTGGATTACGCGCCGTGCGAGTTCGGCATACATGCGATCGATACGCTCGAACGCCGATTCCGCGCCCCGTCGGCGTTCTTCCAGTCCGGCCAACTGAGCAGAAACCTGCGCTGCTTGTTGTTGCGCCTCTTCCCGAGCGAAACGCAATTCTTCCAATGAACGCTGCAGCTCATTGAGGGCTGACTCCGCCGCCTCCTGCTGTGTCTCCAGACCTCTAGCTTCCTCACGCTTCTGTTCGATGAAGGACTGTTTGGCCGCGCGCGCGTCTTTGTTGCGCTCATTTTGCAGATTCCACTCCTGCAGGCGGTGGTCGAGACGCTGGACTTCCGAATCCATCTGGCGCAGTGCGGCGGACTGGTTGGCGCTTTCGCGCTCTGCATTGCGGCGTTCCTCGCTCTTCATGTCGAGTTGTCGCGTAAGCTCGGTCAGTGTTTTGCCGAGTGTAGCTACGGTCAGCTCGGCCTGGCGCAGATCGCGTTCGACGGTCTCAAGCTTCTGCTGCGTCTCGCGCAACTCGCGTTTGAGGGCCAACGGACCCTCGGCGCGGGGTTTGCCACCCGTCACAGTCACGTTGTGGAAGCATTCGCCAGAAGGCGCGAGGAAAAACGCATGCGGATTTTCCAGGGCAAGCGTGCGTGCAGAGTCCGAATCGAGCGTGACGTATCCTTCCCGCAGCTTAGGCAGAATCACTTCGAGGGAACTGCCAAATCCGTCGAGTACACGGATACATTCCTTCAGCCTGACGACGCCTTGTTTTTGCTGATAGCTGGGAGGAGCGCTCCCTGCGGCGAAGGAGAACTTGGCCTGCGAATCCTCGGGATGAACGAGGAAAGTAGCGCGGCCATCGACATCGGTCTTCAGCAGGCGCATGCCTTCGTTCGCAGCGTCCCAGCTCTTTACCACGATGTAGTTCAGCTCGTCGCGAAGAAACTCGTCGACGACGCTTTCATACTGGTCCTCTACCTCGAGGAAATCGGCCAGCGTGCCAACCGGCGCGAGGCCACCGCCCATCGAGTTCGAGCGAAAGAGCTTGCGAACAGTGTCTGTGGAGTAGCTGTGTTCGCGAATGAGCGCATTGAGCGAGTTATGTCGGCCGCTGAGGGTAGCATGTTCGGCGCGAAGCTGGTCGCCGCGCCTTTTGGCCTCGGTCTCCTCCGCGCGTTTGGCGGCGATCTCGTCGCGCAGGGCAATGATTTCTGCTTCGAGGCGCTTCAGCGTCTCTGTGACCGACTCGAAATTCATCGAGAGTTGACCGCGCTCCGCCCCCAACGCCTCAAGATCGTGCTTTGCGGCAGAAATCTCCGTTGCCAACCGGTCTGCGTCGCGCTCAAGCGACGCGAGCGATTCCTCTGCCTGTGTCGCCTGGTTGCGGATCTGTCCAAGTTGCGAGATCAACTGCATTGCCTGACGGCGGCCAGCCTCCGCATGTTGCTCTGCGGCGGTGACGGCCGCAACCGCATCGCGTGCCTGCTGCTGTCTCATCTCAGCTTGCTGGCGGAAATTGGCGGATTCCGCGGCAGCGGTTTCAAGGAAGCTGCGGTGGGCGTCACGCTCACCTGTGAGGTTGGACAAATGTTGCTTTGCCTGGTCGAGTTCGGCAGCGCCTGCGACGGCCCGCACTTCAAGCTCGACGATGCGTTCCTGGTTCGTCTGCTGCCTGGCCATGGCACGCTCCAGCTCAATGGCGCTCTCGCTCGCCCTGTTCTGAGCTTCTTTGGCGGCCGATTCGAGTTCGTATCCGTGAGTGATACTGGACGTGTGCTCAGCGTCGAGAACCTCGATCTGTCCGTTGTGCTCCTCCACTTGCGTGGTGAGCGAAGCGATTTCAGCAAGCACCGCAGTCTGTTCGGCATCCATCTGGGCGATTTTGCTCGCCAGGACGACTCGCAGACGCGCGCGCATCTCTTCGCGGACAGCGGCATAGCGCTCGGCCTTGGCCGCCTGGCGCTTAAGCGAGCCCATCTGCCGCGTGACTTCTTCGAAAATGTCGTTAACGCGGGCGAGATTCTGTTTGGATTGCTCGAGGCGCAGTTCGGCGAGGCGCTTCTTCGTCTTGAAACGGGTGATGCCGGCAGCTTCCTCAATGATGGCCCGGCGATCATGGGGCTTGGAGCTCAGCAACTGTCCGATGCGTTCCTGGCCGATAATGGCATAGGACTCCGGTCCGAGACCGGTGCCCATAAAGATGTCCTGAATGTCCCGAAGCCGGCAGAGCTTGCCATTCAGCAGGTATTCGCTGTCCCCGGTGCGGAAGAGGCGACGGGTAACGACGATCTCTCCCTGCTGTGGAGTCTTCTGAAACTTGCGGCGGCGAATCTTCAGCACGACGGCATTTCCTGGCTCACTTTGGGCTACGCCCTTTTCTTCGGAGGGGGTTCCGGAGTCGATGCCTGCGCCCTCTTCGCGCGTGCTTGCTGCAACCTGGCCTTCGATCACCTGTCCCGGTTGCGATTCGGCGATTATCTCTTCAGCCTCGGCGGCACGTTCCGACCGCAGTTTTTCTTCATCCCAGTCGAGATCGTTCTCCATGACAACTTCGGGCTCCGCGAGCAGGGGACCGCCGACATACGCGTCGGGATCGATGAGGGTGATCGAGACTTCGGCCATACCAAACTGCTTGCGATCGCGTGTCCCGGCGAAAATGACGTCTTCCATCTTGCCACCGCGAAGGGTTTTGGCACTCTGCTCGCCCAGTACCCAGCTCACGCCCTCCAGGATATTGGACTTTCCGCAACCGTTCGGCCCCACGACCACAGCTATCCCCTGGCCCGGCAGGGAGACTTCAGTTCGGTCACAGAAGGACTTGAAGCCCAGGATCTGGATTTTTTTCAGCTTGAGCATGCAGAACTACTCCTTAACCTCTCGAGCGGGAAACCTAAGCAAATCGCACTGGATGCAGGGTGTATCAAGGAAAACTTTAGACTTGACGGGGACGTGGGTCAACATAGAGACCCCAACATCTTGTGGATAAGCAGTTCTCAACTCAATCCTTAGGGAGGGAATGCCAGATCGGGATATGGGTGCACCTTCTCCGGTGCAAGATCGAACTCGCGCTCGTTGCTTACGCACGCCGTTGGTTGTCGCGGAGAATCGCCAACTTTGAGGCTATTCGCCAGCGCGGGAGTTGACAAGCAAAATGACCGCGAAAGGGGAACCTGAAACGATACCGCCCCTCGCTTCAGTGTTCGGGGTTTGATCCATTCAGTGCTTGCGCGTTGGCCGCAAAAGAACTTCGCTTACAAAAGATTGTGGAGATTGCGTGACCAGCATGGCGACGACATTTGCCACGTCTTCCGACTGAATTTTCCAGCCGGCGTCGGTAACTCTGCTGCCAAAAGACGTATTCACCGAACCAGGCGCCACGGCCGACACCCGGACACCATAATCGCGCAGCTCCTCAGCCGCTGAGTATGTGAGCCCGTTGAGGCCCCATTTGGATGCCGCGTAGGCAGCCCCATTCTTGAGCGGATTATGGCCGGCGAGAGACGAGATATTAATGATGTGACCGCTGCCGGTTGCAATCATGAGTGGCGCCAGGGCGCGGATCATCAGGTAGGGTGCGCGCAGGTTGGTTGCCATGACCGCCTCCCAGGTATCGGGTGAGGTCTCATGCAAAGGGGCGCCCATGGCTCCGATTCCGGCATTATTTACCAGAATGTCGCAGCGTCCGTAGCGCTCCTTGATTGAGTTGGCCAGGGCGGTAATTGCTTCTTCGTCCCGTAGGTCAAGAGGAAAGACTTCTGCCCGCCCTCCCGCCATTTCGATTTGGCCGTTGACCTCGGCAAGCCGTTCGGCATCGCGGGCTATCAAAACGACCGCCGCTCCGAGTTTTGCCAGGCGTTTGCTTATGGCCTCGCCGATTCCGCGACCTGCTCCGGTCACAACGGCGACCTGTCCCGTCAGTACCTCCATAATTCCTCTCTTTTATTCGCAGATTCTCGTTGCGAAGCGGTTAATATGTGTGGGGAGTAGCGGCTCACGGCTTCTTACGATTTTCGTCCTTAGATGTGCCTCAAATGCGCCAGGATTTTGCAATACGCGGATATTCGAGCCGGACCTGATCAAACAGCCACTTGTCACAGGAAGCCGCTGGTTTCTATAATCCAGCAAATCGCATGGCCGTGACACGCACATATGGCTTTATGAGCAGTTGGCATGATTCAATGCAAGGGTGCATCCTCCGCCGGCTCGCACTTGCAGAATTTTTAATTTAGGAATCTCCTAGGAGCGTTGAATGAAGAAAGTCGTTTTTGCTTCCGTGCTGGCCATCGCGTCCAGCGCACTTTGGCTGCTGCCGGCCGCTGTGGCCCAGGATCAGGGCTCGCAATCGGGTCAGATCACGATCAAGGATCCAGCCGAATACAACGCTTTTACCAGCGCAATCGGTCAATCTACGCCTGCAGCCAAGGCCGCGGCGATCGAGAGCTTTCTGCAGCAATACCCTAATAGCGTGGTGAAGGCCGACGTTCTGGCGCAGTTGGTAAACGCCTATCAGTCGACCGGCGATACGGCCAAGACCTACGATGCAGCCAAACGGCTGCTCCAGGTCGATCCCAACAATCTCCGCGCACTTATCTTTGTTGTCTATATCGAGAAGCAGCAGGCAAATGGAGATCAGGCCAAGCTAGACGAGGCTGCTGCGCTCGCGCAACGTGGTGAAAGCGCTACCAAGCCCGCAAACATGAGCGATGCTGACTTCCAGAAGCTGAAGGACGTCGGGATGCCGATCTTCTACGACGTGGTCGGTGCCGACGACGTCGCGAAGAAAGACTACAAGGCTGCCATTGAAGCCTATACCGCCGAACTTCACGCAGCCAAAGATCCCGCGCAAACGACTCAGCAGCCCATACTTGCCGACACCTACGCTCTCGGAAACGCATACGTCCAGGAAGACCCCAAGGATCTCGTAAACGGCATTTGGTACCTCACTCGTGCGGCGCAATACCTCCAGGAACCTTACAAGTCGACGGTGGAAAAGGCTGCCGAATATTGGTACAAGAAGTACCACGGCGGCATGGATGGCTTCGACCAGATCAAGCAACTCGCGCATGACAATGTATTTCCGCCCGACTCTTATAAGCCTGTCGCCGCTCCACCTCCTCCGTCTCCCAAGGACCTTGCCCATAACGCGCTTGTGAGCACTCCCGATCCTTCGAAGCTCGCTCTAGGGGACAAGGAATACATCCTCGCTAATGGTTCGCAAGAAGATGCGCAGAAGGTTTGGGCAGTACTGCAAGGGCAGACAGCCGAAATTCCTGGCGTGGTCATTCAGGCATCCGCCGGTTCGGTGCAGATTGCATTCTCCGACGACGCGAAACAATCGCAGAAAGCGGACTTCACCATCAACATGAAGACTCCGCTCAAGGAGGTTCCGGCTGTGGGCTCGACGGTGACGTATCTCGCCACCTTCGATTCATACACGCAGGATCCGCCCATGATTATTCTCAAGGACGGCGAACCGAAGCCGGCTGCAAAGGCACCGGTCCATCACACCACCCACAGACCTGCCGCCAACTCACAGTAGCTAGGCTTAGTCGCCATTCGAAAGGGCAAAAGGGCAGCTGATACGGCTGCCCTTTGTTTTATGCGACCGAGTGATACATTGAAATTGCGATGAGAGATCTTCCCCGCGTAGTTTCTATAGGCGCTCTTCTGTTTCTGGCGAGCACTCTTTTCTCGCAAACAAATTCGTCACCACATCCACCCGAAATCAAGTATTTTTCGCTCGAGCATCGCGCGCCAGATGCGATGGATACCGCGGATCGTGACCTGCTTCGTACGCGGCAGAAAGAGCTCATCGGCGAAGCCCAGTTCTACGGATACGACATTACCACCGGAGACTGGACGTATGACCAGGCTGTCTGTCCTCAGCTCCCGAACACAGTGTTGCTGCATTATCTGAAGAAATTTCCCGATGGTTCTGAATCGCTCTTCACCGCGCTTGTACCGCGCGATGCGGGTCGAATTCGCATTGTGCCCGTGCTCTATCGCAACGCATCGCCATTTACCCCGGCCGTGAAAAACCCGCAAAATTTCGACATTTTCAATATGCTGGTTCCGCTTGAAATCGCCAGGAAGGACTCCAGCCTGGATGGGAAGTGGCTTTCTCTTGGAGTTTGTTACGCAGAAGTGGTTGGTGGCCGCCCGAATGTTCCCAATGAACCAAGTTTGGATGCCGCTACGATCAAGGCTCCCTTGGCTACGTTCCGCATCGATACGACTACCAGGCAACGGCAGGTTCAGTTCTCGGATCGCGACGCCGCGAAGGTCTACACGATATGGACAATTTCCTTGAACGAAAAGGGCCGGGTGACCGCGGCGGCTAACGAGGATTACGCGACCTACGTCGCGCGTATCGTTCAGCCTGCGCAGCCGACCAGCACAACCACGCCATTGCCCCCACCGTCCAGTGTGACTCCGCCCCCTCCGCAGCCGGCTGCAAATGTAACCAATCGTCCTGCGGTTCCTCAATAATCCAAACAGAAAATCGCAGTGGAGAATGAGAGGGACGAGGGAGAGAAGTGTCTTCTCAAAAAATCGCTGCGGAATGCCTCTCGTTGAGGCGCAGACATCTGATACACTGCAAGTGGTTTGGATGTTTGAAGGCAGCGTGACAAATTCCTTAGAGCTTCTTGATAAGGAATAGTGCAAAAACGGCGTGCAAATCCAAGAGAACACCGAGTCTACCCGGGCTTATTGGTGATTCGCTTGTAACAATCTGGGGACGTAGTTCAGTTGGTCAGAATGCTGCCCTGTCACGGCAGAGGTCGCGGGTTCGAGCCCCGTCGTCCCCGCCATAGATTCTAAAAGACTTAGAATCAAATGGCATCCTAAAGTGACAACCAAATCAGGGTCCGATAAAGGTCCAATAAGCGCGCTACTGTATAGTTTGCGGGTATTTTTCCTCTCTCTCCTGACCCAGATCTGGCACCATCATCCTCACAACCTTGCTCTGTGCGGCACGCTTGTTCGAGTTCACTGCCTGCGTGTAAACATCCAGCGTGATCCGGCTATTCGCGTGACGTAAGAGCTCCTGAACGGTTTTGACATCCTCTCCGTTGGCCTTCAATAACGTGCCAAAGGAG
>JABCZC010000054.1 GCA_013289875.1 Acidobacteriota bacterium
CTCTTCCTGATGGCGTGCCTGGGCTATGTTGTTTCCAAACGAGTGGCTGCGAACGAGGCCGACTGGATTTCCTTGACCGATGAGATGAGAGCGGCCGGCAAGATACAGGACGCAATCCTTCCCCCGTCGATGCCCATCGTTAGTCCCTGGACCGTCGCAGCGCGCTACGCACCTATGTCCGGAGTAGCCGGGGACTTCTACGGATTTCCCTGCGTCCTGTCGAATTCTCTTGGCATTATTGTTGCCGATGTCATGGGGCACGGTGTGGCGGCTGCCCTCGTTGCATCTATGGTTAAGGTCGCCGTATTCAATGCAGCGGAGCTCGGACAGAGCCCGGCGAGGATCGTCCAGGAATTGAACCGCACTTTATGCAAGCAAGCACCCGGCCAGATGGCAAGTGCGATATATGTCGAACTCAATCAAGATGGCAACCTGGCAAGTTACACGGCCGGTGGTCAACCGCCTCCGTTGCTTTGGCGGCGGAGCGATCAGCGGCTCGATCCTTTGGACTCCGCCGGACTGCTCCTCGGCATACGCCGTGAAGAACCTTACGACGACAATACGATTCACTTCGCGACAGGGGACCGTCTTCTCATCTACAGCGACGGACTCACCGAGGCTGAGAACGGAAAAGGCGAGAGTTTTGGCGACGTAGTGTTGCCTGGTTTTTTTGTGCTCAAGCAGAACCTATCTACTGAAACATTCGCCGCGGAGTTGCTGCAGAGCGTCCTCGCCTGGTCCGTGGCAGACTCAGGCCCAGGGCAGGCCGACGACATCACCTTCGTGGTCCTCGATTTGTAAAGGGACCCCTTTCGCTGAACTGCATTGACGCTCGCGACCATTCATCTATAGGGATCGTTTCACTTGCGGGAGACTGCGACAGGGAGCTCGGCAAGACCTTCCGCACCGAGCGCTGAAAACCTGAGCAGAAGTCGAACCACAGGCAAGCAAACACTCTTTCATTCCCACGCATCCACATGTCGAGTATCATTACTGCGCAGGATCGGAACATAAACCGTTCCAGTTCAACGCAGCAGCGGAGATTCGATGAACATTCTTCTGCTCTCTATGCCCGATTCCTTCGAGCACATGCCCACCGTCGCCATCCGCATGCCCAACGGAGCCCTCACCTCGCTCGCCGGCAACCTTGACGAGCACCACAAGGTCTCCATTGCTGACCTCATCCTGTGTCAGAGAACAGTCAGCGAGACAGTCACCCGCCTGGTCCGGGAGACCGACCCCGACATCATCGGGATGTCCATCATGACTTTCCAGCGCCGCACCGCTGAGCGCCTCATGCATCTGGTCCGCGCGCTCAAGCCCGGGGTCAAAGTCGTCGTGGGAGGCTACGACCCCAGCCTCGACGCCGCCGCCTATCTCAACATGCCCGTCGATTTCATCGTGCGCGGTGAAGGCGAAGTTACCTTCCGCGAGCTTACTCGCGCACTCGAAGGACAGGGCAGCATGCACTTCATCTCCGGCCTCGCGCACAAACACGGAGACAAGTGGATACACAATCCACAGCGCGCCCCGCACCGCCTCGAAGACAACGATATCCGCCTGCCCAAACGCGACGCCCGCGTGCTCAAGGGATACACCCTGCTCGGGCGCCAGGTCGATGTCATCGAGACCTCGCGCGGCTGCACCTTCGATTGCAGCTTCTGCTCCATCATCGAAATGCGCGGTCGCAACTTTTTCGCCTATTCCTTCGACCGCGTCCTCGACGACATCCGCGACGCCTGGAACCACGGCGCGCGCACCATCTTTCTCGTCGACGACAACATCACCCTCAACATCCACCGCTTCGAAGCCCTCTGCAACGCCATCATCAACGCCGGCCTCAACAAAATCGACTACTTCGTGCAGGGCATGACGTCTGCGATTGCCAATCACGGCGAGACGCTGGCGCCCCTCATGCGCAAGGCGGGATTCCGCTATGTGTTCCTAGGCATCGAAAACATCCTCGAGAGCGACCTTGTGTTCCTGCAGGCCTCGGCCAAAAACACCGCGCGCTCCAACGGCAAAAAGACCGGCAACGCCACACTTCAGGCCATCGACTATCTTCACAAGAACAACATGTACGTCGTCGGAGGCCTCATCGTCGGCAGCCCCGGCGACACCGCCGAGTCCATCGAGGCCAACCTCGAATTCGCCCGCAAGTACGTCGACTGGCCCTACATCCAGCACCCCACGCCGTATCCCAAGACGCCGATGACGGCAGATTTCCGCCGCCTAGGCCTTATCGAGAACGAACGCCTCGAAGAGTACGACGGCACCACTCCTGTCGTGCGCAACGAGAATCTCCCTCTCGATGAGATCGAATACCTTCGCTGGAAGGCCGAGCGCGGCATGAAAACAAAGCACATTCCCACCGTGCTGCGCCACGATCCGTGGTTCGTTCTGAAGAACATGGGCAAGATGGCGGCGCACACCTACCGCGGCTCGACCCTGCGCACCTTCCTCGGACTCGAAAGCGACCGCGCAGCCTTCGCCCGCTACAAGGAGATTCGCCGCAGGGAACGCGAATACGTCGAGCCTCCGCAGACTTTTTGCGACCCCGCTCGCTCCAACGCCTCTAAAGACGAGAGTCAGGAGCAAGCGACATGGGCAAGCTCGACGGCAAGGTAGCAGTCATCACCGCAGCCACTTCCGGGATGGCTCTCGCCACCGCGAAGCTCTTCGTAGAAGAAGGCGCTTACGTCTTCATCACCGGACGCCGCCAGAACAAGCTTGACGAAGCTGTGAAGTTGATTGGCCGCAACGTCACCGGCATTCAGGGCGACTCTGGAAACATGGCCGACCTCGATCGCCTCTTCGAAACCGTCAAGGCCGAGAAGGGCCACATCGATGTCCTCTTCGCCAGCGCCGGCTACGGTGAATTCAACGTGCCTCTCGGCTCAATCAGCGAAGAAAACTACGACAAGACCTTTGACACCAATGTCAGAGGGACGCTCTTCACCGTACAGAAAGCCCTGCCTTTGCTGGAGGACGGAGCATCCGTCATCATGAATGGCTCCATCGCCGGCTCGAAGGGCTTCGAGGGGTTCAGCGTTTACAACGCCAGCAAAGCTGCTGTTCGTTCTTTCGCGCGCACCTGGACCGTTGATCTCAAAGCGCGAAAGATCCGCGTGAATGTCCTCAGCCCCGGTACTATCGACACCGCTGTCTTCGATGATGTAGCGCAGGAAGTCAAGGACGGCTTCGTGTCCCTCATCCCCATGGGCCGCATGGGACGCCCCGAAGAAATAGCGACTGCTGCGCTCTTCCTCGCGTCCGACGACTCAAGCTTCGTCACCGGCATCGAACTCTTCGTCGACGGCGGAACCGCGCAAATTTGAGTCAACCCGTGGCGCGGCTGAATCCACGTTCGCCCCGGATCATCTACTGAAACACAGGAGATTTGCATTTATGGCACAGAGCAAGAAAGTTGCCCTCATTACAGGGGCGAATCGCGGAATCGGGTTTGAGACCGCAAAACAGCTCGGTGAACAAGGCGTTACCGTCGTCCTCGGATCGCGTAAGCTGAGTGACGCTGAGGCTGCAGCCGCCAAACTCAAGTCCGCGGGCACTCATGCCTACGGCATCCAGCTCGATGTAACCAAGGCCGCCGACCGCACTGCCGCATACAAATTCATCGAGGAGCACTTCGGCAAGCTCGATATTCTCGTCAACAACGCCGGCATCGCCGCCGGCGACTTTTTCACCAATACCACCTCGAAAACAACCGAGGATGAGCTAAAGAGTGTTTACGAGACCAACTTCTTCTCCGTTGTCGGGCTCACGCAGCAGCTCCTTCCTCTTATAAAGAAGAGCGATGCCGGACGCATCGTCAACCTTTCCAGCATCCTCGGGTCGCTGGCGCTCCACGCAGATCCCAAAAGCCCAATCGCAGGCTCAAAGCTTTTCTCTTACAACTCGTCGAAGGCCGCACTGAACGCCTTCACCATCCATCTCGCCGACGAGCTCAGGAACACCCCCATCAAGGTGAACTCCGTGCATCCCGGCTGGGTCAAAACGGAGATGGGCACCGACGCCGCACCGATGGAAATTCCCGATGGTGCCAAAACCAGCGTCGCCGCTGCCCTACTCGGACCCGACGGCCCCAGCGGACACTTCATTCACCTCGGCCAGGAACTACCCTGGTAAGTCCTGGCCATCACAAAGTGAATAGCTCAGCCAGGCCGCAGCATAGCAGCAGTCTGGCTGGGAAGATGCCTGCGCGATCCATTCCTGTTTGTTCCTGGGCACGATACTATCTATCTGACTCCGCCGCCAGGACGGGTATGCGATGCTCACTCCAATCACCCTCACCCCCATCGGATTCGTCAGCAACGGTCTGCGTGAGGTGATCGATGACATCTGGGGTGGAACCCTCTCCGAGATCAAACTGAATCCCTCGCGCTTCACGCCGGAATGCCTCACCGGGCTCAGTGAATTCTCCCACATCGAGATCGTATTTATCTTCGATCAGGTCCACGAGTCTGAGATCGTTTCCGGGTCGCGTCATCCGCGTGGCCGCCAGGACTGGCCGAGCGTCGGCATCTTCGCGCAGCGGGCGAAAAACAGGCCCAATCGTCTCGGCATCACCATCTGCCGCCTCGTATCGGTGCATGAACTGTGTGTTGAGGTAGAAGGCCTCGATGCCATCGACGGCACCCCCGTGCTGGACATCAAGCCCTATATGAAAGAATTCGCGCCTCGCGGTTCTGTTCGCCAGCCTGCCTGGGTCACGGAGCTGATGTCGAAATACTGGACAAAATCGACGTGAGTCGCTGCCTTCGCGACCCGCTTTTCCTGCTGGCTTTCACCGCGGGTCTCATTGCATTCGTCATCCAGTCGGGAGAGTTGGGCACCGCCGACACACAACATCGCCTGCAATCCACTCACGCCCTGTGGACCGCCCAGTCGCCTGTCTTTCCGCAGGAATATCCCGAATTCGGCATCCACGGCCGCGGAGGCAAGTTGCAGAGCTGGTATGGCATCGGTCAATCGCTGCTCATGCTCCCCGCCGACCTGGTTGGAACCTGCGTCGAGCGGCTTCCCGTCTTCGCCGATTACAACGGCAACGATCCCAGCGTGCGCAACATCATCGTCAGCTACAGCACCAACATTCTCGTCAGCGTGTTGACGTCGTTGATTTGCTTCCGCTTCCTGCGGCAATTGGGATTCGAAGTGAACCATTCCGTCTTGGGCGTTCTCGCTCTGCTGCTCGCGACCACGCACCTGCACTACACGCAAAACATGATGGAGAACAACTACATCTTTCTCCTCACCCTGACCGGGCTCTCATATCAATACGAGTGGTTGCGCAACGGCAGCCGGCGCGCCCTCCTGATTGGCTCGGCTGCCTTCGGGCTCAATCTACTCACCCGCCTTACCACCGGCATGGATCTGTTGGCGGGAGCGCTTTTCATCCTGCTCGTCCTTTGGTTCGAGGGCATCCGCGGCCGGGCCCTTTGGCATCGCTATCAAACCTACATGGCGAACGCTCTTCCGATTTATGTGTTTTTTGGATTGCTCGATCGCCTGTATCAGTACTACCGCTTCGGATCGTTCTTCAACACCTACATCAGCGTCGTTGCTCGCGAAGCTCGACAGCGCGATCCCTCTCTGCCAGCCCGTTATCCGTTCGAAACTCCGTTTCACGTGGGCTTCTTCGGAGCATTGTTCGCACCCGAGAAATCCATCTTTCTTTTCGATCCTTTGCTGATCCTTATGATCTTGCTCGTGATCGTTGCCTGGAAGCGGTTCACCCTGGCAGTCCGCGCGTACATCATTACAGGCGCCACTTTGCTCCTGGCGTATCTCAGTTTTTATGCCCGCTACACCGTATGGAGCGGCGATTTCGCCTGGGGCGACCGCTATGTCTCGACAACCGTCGAACTGGTGGTGTTGCTCTCCGTTCCGCTTCTACTGCGTTATCGCAATGAGGCAGGAAAGCTGCTTTGGACGATGGGAATCGCGCTCCTGGCGATCAGCATCGTGATCCAGGCTTCGTCGCTTGCCTTCTGGCTGCCCCTCGAGATTTACCAGATGGAAACACTCGGCCATCCGACCTTCGTAATTGCCCTGCGGATGAAGAACATCATCGCCTTCGCATTGGGAAAAATGGGCGCGTGGGGCCTGAACAACCACGCCATGACCGAAGACCCCTGGGATTACGTTCACATCACAACGTGGAATTTTTTGCCCTTCTTGCTGAAGCGAACCGGCGTCGCGCCTCTGTGGGTTGTAAATCTCGCCTTCGCCATGTGGAGCGTCGGACTCGCCGCATTGGCAGCCACGCTCTGGCGACTCCGGAGAGTGCTTTTGCGGCCTCACGAGTGACAAAACGGATATTGCCGCCCCTCGTCTGGATTTCCTCGCAGTCACAATGGCCTCTCGTAACCGCCTTCGGGTGGAGAAGCAAATCAACCCTTTGGATGAGGCGCATTGCGATGAGGTACGGTTACGATTCCACGGAGCAGTTTCCCCAGTGAGGAGCCTTCTTGCGAGGTTGCGGGTTAGCCACGACCGGCTCTCCAGCCGCGTGTGACGAAATGTACCTGCGTTGTGAGGGCACCGGAGACCCGGT
Source organism: Acidobacteriota bacterium (assembly GCA_013289875.1). Lineage (GTDB taxonomy): Bacteria > Acidobacteriota > Terriglobia > Terriglobales > Acidobacteriaceae > Silvibacterium. The sequence goes on from JABCZC010000054.1 coordinate 6,575, forward strand.
TCTCTTCCTCCACGGCATGCCTACCAGTTGCCGTCTCTGGAACCGCATCATCGAGAAAATGTGCGGCCACTTCACCTGCATCGCCGTGGATCTGCCTGGACTCGGCCGCTCGCCGAGATCGCCCCGGGGCTTCCACGAACTGGACGCGCTCGTGGCAAGCATCGAGGCTCTCCGCATCAAGCGTAATATCGCAAAGTGGCACATCGTCGGACACGACGCCGGCTGCGCCATCGCCGTGCACTACGCACATCATTTTCAGAGGCACGTAGGACGGCTGGCCCTTCTCACTCCTTCGATATTTCCCGATCTCAAGCCGTTTTACCTTTTCGAAATTCTCCGTAAGCCCCTTCTCGGCGAACTGATGGCCCCTGCTGTCAACCTGCTCTTCTGGAACCTCGTGATGCGCCGGGCGCTCGACGGCGACTTGAATGGGAAAAATGATCGGGATGAAATCGTGAGCGATTTCCACGCGCCCTTTGGCGGCCTGCGCGGCGCATGGCGCCTGATGAGCCTGCTGCGCTGGGGCGATCCCGCCGAGGTACTCGCCTCAATCCCGGCGTTCCTGCCGGAGTTGCTCGCTCCCACGCTGATCTTTCACGGAACCAGGGATTCCGCCGTCCCGCAATCCTTCGCCACGCGGGCTGCCGGCCTCATTCCCGACTCCGAAGTGATCCTTCTCGACTCTGGACACTTCCTCCCGATGAGCGAGCCGGGCTCCATTGCCACGGAGCTGCTCCGCTTCTTCAATAGCTCTGAGCGCGCGAAGTTTGAATGGATGACGGCACCCGCAGCCGCCGACTAGTCGGGCCGCGGTTACACTTCCCTGGTCGACAACGCTCTAGTGCGCGGCGCCGCCACTCTGGTCGGTGATTAGAACGACATCCGAAGTCGAGTGATTGCGCAGCACGGCAAGCTGGTTGCCGGAGGGCGACCAGCCGAAGTCCAGGATCTGGAAAGGGGCAAAGTCGGTCAGCATGCGTGATGGCGATCCATCGAGTGGCTGCGCCAGCAGCGCCTGCCCGCCCCCCTGCTGCACAGGATAGGCGACCGCCGAACCGTCTGGCAGGAAAACGCGGTTGCCGAAGGCATAGCGAACATCCGGCAGAAAGTCGCGCACCTTGTCCCCCGCGGAAAGGTCGCGCAGCAGGAATGTGAGGGTTTCGTTGTCACTGGATGTGGTCTTGCCATACATTGCGTAGCGTCCATCCGGCGAAAAGCGTACCGGGAATGCGCTTACCGCAGTAAAGAGCTTCTGGGCTGGCCCTCCGCTCAGGGGCATGCTCCAAACCCCGTACTGGCCACCTTCCCAGATGTTGTAGCGGACGGTCTTTCCGTCGCTCAGGCAGAAGGGATCGCGAACGATCCCTGTCGTGGTCATGGCAGCCTGGCCGGAGCCGTCGGGGTTCATCCGATAGAGCTCGCTATGGTCAACCCCCTTGGGCAGCGCGGGAAACAGGATATGGCCGTCAGGGCAGGCGGCAATCGCTCTCGCTGGCCGCAGATCGCCAATGTCCACGCGCTGCGCCTCGCCCGTGGTTGGGTCAACGATGCTGATCGCCGACTGCGGTGTTAAGACTGCCATCCGCTTCTCGTCGAGCCACGCCAGCCGCGTAGGTGCGATGCGCAGCGAGACCGAAGATACCAGCGGTCCGCCCGTGCCTTTGTAGAAGTTGAGGTTGGTTTCGCGATGGGTGAGGACGGCGGCCAGCGTGCGCCCATCGGAAGAAATCGCAAAGCCCTGGTAGGAATTCAAATCCTTCGTGAGCGGTTGGAAGCGGTTTTCCGGAATGGTAATGCTGGCGATCTGGATCGTGTCGTCGTTGCTGCGGTTGTAGTTCACCAGCAGGCGGCGGCTATCGGGCAGCCACGCGGCATCCAGTCCATAGGTGAGGCCGGGCTCCGCTGGCAGCACCGTCGCCTTCTTGCTTGCGACATCCAGAAGCAGCAGTGCAGTCTCCGGTCTGCCGATCTCCGACCATGCAATCGTGCGGCCATCGGGAGACCACGCCGGGAAGCCGGGAAGCCCCGAGCCCTTGTGAACAAGCTCGTCATTTCCGCCATCACGGTCCGCGATATGGATCTCAGTGAAGTGGTCCTTCAGCTCCGGCGTCTGGCGTAGATAAACCATGCGCGCGCCATCCGGCGAGAAGCTCGGCGGGCTGTCAACGTTATGCACAATCGAGCGTGGTGTGCCTCCCAGCACCGAAATCTGGTAGAGATCGCGGATATAAAGACTCTGCTCCGTGCCGCGCACGAAGTAGAGATTATTGCCGTCGGGCGAGAAGGCCAGGCCTACATACGGGTTCGGAAACGCCGGCAGCACCTGCGCATCGGTATTGGTGGGAATATTGCGCACCCACAGCGTCTGCTGCCCCTTATCGCTCTTGATCTCGGCCAGGTAGCGTCCATCCGGCGACATGGCGACGTTCTCGATGTCGCCGCTCTCCGTCATCTGGTGCAGTCCGAAGGTCGAAAACGGCACAGTCCGCGGCCAGAAGCGCCACGCCACGAATCCACCGGCGGCGAGCACGACAACGGCGAGGCCAACCCAGAGCAGCGCACGAGAACGCTGCGGCACAGCGATCGGTTGCGTGCCGGAAGCCGCGCTATTCGTCGTCCCGCTTGCCGCGGCGCCCACCGCCACCGAGCCCGAAGACGAACCCGACGACGGCGAAGCCGCCAATGGACCCGATCCGCTGCCCGGTTGACCGGACGCTGCCACACGCCCCGAGCCGCTGCTCCTTTGTAATCTCTTGAGGTCGGCCCGCAACTCCGCCGCCGACTGGCAGCGCAGATCGCGATCCTTCTCCAGCGTCTTGTTCAGGATGGTCTCGAACTCCGCCGGCAGCGCCGGATTCAGTTCCACCGGAGCCGGCGGCGCATAGTTCAGAATCTTGTCGAAGACCACGGCAGTCGTCGCGCCAAAAAACGGCGGCTTGCCCGTCGACAATTCATAGAGAACCACGCCCAGCGAAAACACGTCGCTGCGCGCATCCACCGTCTCGCCGCGCGCCTGCTCCGGCGACATATACGCCACCGTTCCCACCGACGATCCGGGGCTGGTCAGCAGATTCGCCGCCATCATCGGAGATCCCACCGCTGTCACCTCCGCATCGATAGTTTCCTCGAGCTTCGCCAGGCCAAAGTCGACAATCTTCGCCTGTCCCGAGCGGGTCATAAAGATATTGGCCGGTTTGATGTCGCGATGAAGGATGCCCTTGCGATGCGCAGCATCCAGCGCATCCGCGAGCTGGATACCGATCTCCAGCAGCCGCGGAAGGGGCAGGGGCTGGCCCCGATAGAGCTTCTCCAGGCTGGAGCCCTCCAGCAACTCCATCACGATGAAAGGCGAATCGCCCGACTCATTCAGTTCGTAAATGGTGCAGATGCCGGGATGGTTCAGGGCCGAAGCGGCACGGGCTTCACGCCAGAAGCGCTCCAACGCCGAAGCGTCCTCGCGTGTAGACTCCGGCAGCACCTTGACCGCCACCCGGCGGCCAAGCTTCTGGTCCTCAGCCTCGTAGACCACGCCCATGCCGCCCTCTCCAAGGCGGCGAATGATCTTGTAATGTCCCAGCAGGAACTCAGCAACCAGGTCTTGCACCCGTTTATCATGCAGGACCGTGCCGCAACCCGCAAGAGTTTTTCCGGCGGGTAACCTCCCAATTCGGATTTTTGGTTACCGTTATGAACCCGGCCTTGGCGCCGTTCCGCTGTCTAAGAGAAGCGGCTGGAACTGTGATGTCCTACGGGTAGCTCACCTGCCCAACCTCAGAAGCCGCGGGCTGCACCCTTGGGCTGGCAACCATCGGGCCGGATGGTTGCGGCGGTGCGGGTTGATGGCGAAGCGCTGTCACAGCCATCCTTCCGGCTTCATAAGCGCCATAAATAATGTTGGCACGCAGGATGTCGCTCCGGAAAGTAAGAATCTGCTTCCGGATATACCGGAAGGCATAATTGCCCGGCTTGAAGATGCCACCTTTCGAGTTCGAATCGAGTTCCGGGTCGGCGGGCCGGCAGTCTCGTAACGCGATCACCGCCACCGATTTGTCGGTAACCATAACGTCTCCGATCGCGTTGTGGGTCAAAGCCCGCATCTCAGGATTGAGAACGTAGTTGACCGATTTCACACAGCCGGCAAAATTCAGGCTGCGAATGACAGCGGAACGCTCGTCGTCGACGTCCGGCGAGATGTGGTGCACAAAACCCCTGTACTTCACCGAGAGCACCGCGCCACTGTCGTGCGTCGACGAACCGACCCACATCCGCTCGCCGGAGTCCTCCGGAGTCCACTCCCACATGCGCAGATGGTCGCGGCGGCCGTAGCTGTTGAGATTCCTTTGCCAGTTCATGTCCTCAGGCTTGCTGTTCAGATAAAAGGTGATCATCGGCTGTTGCGCGTAGCCGCTGTTATTCAGCAGTGAATAAAACTGCTTCCAAACGGTTCTCCGGGAAACATGTTCGGCGTTGTGCCATCCCGACTCGCGAAATGCCGCCTTCACCTGATCCTCCGACCCGATGAACACGAGATTCAGCAGATCGGCATCAACATCCTTTTTCGTCGTCACGCGCCATGGAAGGTGGTCAACCAGCTGGTCCAGTCGATCCGTCTCTTCCTTATCGGCGGGAGAAGATTCGTGCACCGTGCCCACCATCTCCGGCGGGCACGAAACCTCGCTCGTCGTCCGCAAGTGGATATCGGTTCCCACCGGGTAATAAATCTCGGGCTCGGGGAAGATCGGGAAGGTCGCCTTGTAAGCGATCAGAACCGGATCAGAATATGGGTAGAGATTCCACGTTGGCAAATGAATCAGGTGGCTGTTGATGCTCCCCTGAAACGTATCGGAGCTGCGTATGCCTTGAATCACGCCATTTCGAACCAACTCGCGCGCATTCTCCACTTCTTCCACGCGGGCAGTGAGTGTAATCACCGCACCCGGTCCGGCAATTGCGCGATTGAACTCGAGTTCGAGGGCGGCGGTTTCGTGCCGAATGCCCCATCCCACCTTGCGCTTGCTGCGAACCACGCCGTCTACAGTCGCGCCCATGGGGAGAACGACGTCGTTGTCGCAAACCAGATCCTGGGTGAGGACGGCATGAACGGGATCACCCACTTTTGCCGTGTAAGTCGAAACAGGGGCTGCGAGGCGAATCCAGAGGGATTGGCCTGCCGGGAGCCGATCACATCCAAAGGCCGCCGGGGCACACATCATAGTGGCAGACATGACGCAAATGAATGCGAGCCCGCGATTCAGGGGAAGCAGAATTCTCATGTGGAAGCGGGAATCTGTCCCCGTATATCAACAATAACAAATCAGACAGAGTTACACACACCCCGCGTCGATCTCGCACACTGGATGACACCCTTCGGTTTTCGAAAAACCCCTCGAGGATCATCGATCACTTCCTGCAATCCGAAGGTCATTTACCGGTCTACGCACGAAGCTAAAGATCTGATTCTTATTCGATTTGAGCGACAGCTCTCGAGTGATCGAATGCGCTGGTAGCCGCTCTGTCCGAGCTGGCAGATCGCGCTCTGGTTTTCCGCTCGAAAATATTGCAAAGTCGCCGGCAACCGAGACTGATGAGAAACAGCGCTCCGGCGATCCAGGCTGCGTGATGCGCTACCGCTCCCACCACAACGTCGACTGAGCCATGCACGCCCGTCAGCCGCTCAACGATCCAGCCCACGGACGCAAAACCCGCAAAAAGCGCACCACCGGTTCTCAGGATTATGTACGCGCGGGTGCGGCTTATGAGAATCAGAGACGGCATAGTCACGGCGACCACGACCATCTGCATGGTTTCTATACCCAGGTTGAACGCAAGAATACCGGCCACACGCTCCCACCGGCCGAGCCCCAGTTCGCCCAGGGTGGCGGCAAACGCCAAACCGTGAATGAGCCCGAAGAACGCCGCGATGCCCGCCTCTTTGCCCGGGAAAATTGGACGAAGCGCGTGGATCGCTGACACAAGAATCGAAACAGCAATCAGCACTTCAATCGGACGGCTGGGCACGCGAACGATTCCAAATGCAGCGAATGCCAGTGTGATCGAATGTCCGATCGTAAATGCCGTCACAATACTGAGAATGCGGAGCACACTGCTTCTCGCGCCGGAGAATCCAGCCCAACGCGAACCAGAAACTATGAGCGGCGCAGGCAGAAGCAGCACCAGCAGGAATAGAAGATGATCCGTACCTTCCGCGATGTGCCGCATGCCCAGTCGGAAGATGCTGGCAAAGCCCAGCGCACTCATCGACTCGCGGACATTTGTCCACCACTGGCTAAGTCGTGACTGTGAAGGACCGCCGGCCTGCACATAATCCAATTGATAGAACGACTGCCGCTCATTCCGAGTCTGGCCGACAATCCGGATATCCGGGTCGCGTGGAACCAGGCAATTTACTAGGTAAGCTGCGTTTTGGCGTTGATGATGGTTTTCGAGAATGAATTTTCGGTCGGGACCGCCGTGTGGCAAATCCGCCGTGAACTCAATGTGTATCTCTCCGAGCCCTTCTCTCATCAGCTCGACTTGCGGGAAATCTACTGAGACGAGCTTCGGCTGCACACGCTTGCCGTCTACGGTCAACGACAAATCACCGAGCACTCTTTCCGCATAGGCCCGCTGCTCTGCTGGAGAGAGGAGGCCATCTCCATTGCTGTCGATGCTCGCAATTACGGCGGAAGCCACCGCTACACCGGGAATCATGCGCATCGACGCCTGAACATGATCCTTGTCCACCGAGAGGATGGTGGCCTGCAGATATTCATCAAGCCTGTGCGCGGACGCGACTCTGACCAGACACAGAAGAATCGCGGCAGTTGTTACGACCCTCAACCTCATTGCTTCACAAGCCCCCGGCCATAGTCATTCGTCGGATCGCGGTACATGGTATGGACATGAAGACCGGGATCGCCCCCAAGCATCTGGGGTGCATACTCGATTACCAGATGCGGGCCCTGGATGCGGTAATAGGCCGTAATGTTCTTGCCCGGCGTCACGGTTGTCGGTCCGCTCCAGGCGAACCAAGTCTCGTTGACATCGGCCTGAAGCTCGGCCATACGGACTGCGGCCGCACTCTCGTGAATAATGCCTGCCCATTCTGAAATCACATCGAGCAGCATGGCACGCTGATGCTCGGTCATTTCGGAAGCCTTCAAACCTTCCGGAATAATTGTCTTGCCATCCTGTCCCGGACCGAGGACAAGATCCGCGAGTTGGTAACTCAGAATCGCCTGCTTCCGCTCCTTATCGTCGAGGGCTTGCAGCAACGCAAATCCCTTATCACTCTCAGGACCGAGCAGCCTCACTATCTTGCCACCGATCGTGTAGAGCGCCGGTTGAGCGCCGGTCAAGGTCGGCGTAAGCACACCACGCTCTCCGGCAATCGTGATGTTAAGCGCCAGATGATGCCCTCCAAACTGCAGCATCCAGGGATTTGTTTCCGAGGGCGTTCCTAAAATCGAGATGTAGTAAAGATCCTTGCCGAACGTCTGACCCTCGCCCATTGGAGGACGGTTGCCGCCAAAACCAGGCGGAGGCCCATGACCGTCATTGCCTCCAGGCGGAGGATTGCCGTTATTTCCGCCGGGAGGTGGACCCGGAGGGCCGGGAAAGCCCTTGTCGGTCTTCTTAAGCACCTCATCGCCTTCCATAATTTGCTGGACCTTCTCGAAACCCTTCGCGCTCAGCGCCGACGACACCAGGGCCATCACGGCGGCGCGCTGAGTGGAATTCATTTCCTTGAGGCTGATCCCGCCCCTGGGAACAAAGGTGGTTGGAAAGTTTGACCAGCGTGCGCGCTGTTGCGCGTCGTCAAAGGAATGCAGCACGCTCTGCCGCTGCTTTTCCGTGAGCGTCGAAAGGAATGTGTTCGCAGCGCGCACGATCCGAGCGGTCGCTGTCTGTGCTGTTGCGGCTATCACCGACAGCCAGATTGCCGCCACGGCCGCGCCGCCGCGCAGCATTCTCATAGAAAAAAGACTCACCCTGCTCTCCTTGTCGGCCCTTCTAATGGGTTTTCAATAAAGGCTGATTTGCTGGATTAGGCAGATTGTTTAGGAAGATCGTTCCCCGTGTCGAGGTTTCTCTTCAATTCGTCTACCCTAATCGACGTTATTTTCCTTCTCACGCCTACGCCAAGCGACGAGATTTTCTTCTTTCACTCGCGATCTTAACGCCCCTCTTTCCTCACTCCTCCCCGACTGAGTTAGGATTGGAGGTCGCTGAGGTCACACGCATGATCATCGGAGTTCCGAAGGAAGTCAAAGACCACGAGAGCCGCGTCGGCATCACTCCCGCAGGGGTCAAGTCCCTGACCGAAGCCGGACACAAAGTCCTCCTCGAAACCCGCGCCGGCGAGATCTCCGCCCTCACCGACGACGAATACCAGGCCGCCGGCGCCGAGATCGTCGGCTCTGCCCACAGCGTCTGGGGCCTGGCCGACATGATCGTCAAGGTCAAGGAGCCGGTCGAGAAGGAATACGCCTTCTTCCGCGAGGGCCTGGTCCTCTTCACCTATCTCCACCTCGCCCCGCTGCCTGATCTGACGCAGGCGCTCCTGACCAATAAGGTCACCGGCATTGCCTACGAAACCATCCGTGACCGCGCCGGAACGCTCCCGCTGCTCACCCCCATGTCCGAGGTCGCGGGACGCATGTCCGTCCAGGTCGGCGCCTCCTATCTCGAGATGGAGTGCGGCGGCCGCGGCGTCCTGCTCGGCGGAGTGCCCGGGGTCCCCCCCGCCAACGTCTGCATCATCGGCGGCGGCATCGTCGGCACCAACGCTGCAAAAATCGCGGTAGGCATGGGCGCAAAGGTCACCATCGTCGACCTGAACCTGAACCGGTTGCGCGAGCTCGACGACATCTTCAACGGCAAGCTCTTCACCCTTGCATCGAACTCCTACAATCTCGCCCGCACCACCCAGGAAGCCGACCTCGTCATCGGAGGAGTCCTCATTCCCGGAGCCGCGGCTCCCAAGATCGTCACCCGCGAGATGGTCTTGCGCATGAAGCGCGGCGCGGTGATCGTCGACGTTGCCATCGACCAGGGCGGATGCGTCGAGACCGCACGCCCCACCACCCACAGCGACCCCTCCTACCTCGTCAACGGCGTTGTCCACTATTGCGTGACGAACATGCCAGCCGCCGTCCCGTACACTTCCACCCACGCCCTCACCAACGCGACTTTCCCCTATGTGCTGAAGTTGGCCCAGCACGGAGCCCGGGCTGCCATCCTTCAGGACGACGGCATTCGTGACGGGGTGAACACTTACGGGGGCACCCTCACCTGTGAACCGGTCGCCGCATCTCAGGCAAAGCCCTGGGCACCGGTCCGAGATCTGCTCGCCTAGACACCGCGCAAAAAAAAGGCGCAGCTCACTGCCGCGCCCTTGTCTGGATAGTTCTCTTCCTCATTACTGAGGAGGCGGTGAAGCTTCCTGACCCGATGCTGCTGGATTCGGAACCGTCAGCGACCGCTCCAGTCGAAATGTCAGCGTTGTCTCTGCCGGGATCACAATCTCCTTGTTGCCCGTGAAGGCTGCTCCTGCCGTGCCTGCGCCTGCGCCGATCAGTCCGCCGATGAGCGCACCCTTGCCGCCGCCGGCCAATCCGCCGATGAGCGCGCCACCGCCTGCGCCGCCGCCGATAAAGCCCGCGGTGCGCTTACCCTTACCCTTCTCCGCTCGCTCGATGGTGCTCGACGCGATCTGGTAGGTGACGCCTTGAGCCCTCACCGTATCAAGACGCAGAGCGAGCGACGCTCCGCCTTTAAACTTGCCCAATGGCTTCGCATCCGTCACCGTCCCTGTCGCAGATGCGCCTGGGCGAATGATCCTCTGGCCTCCCACGCTTATGGGACTCGCCACCGTTGCGGAGAATGTCTGGCCTGGCTGGCTGATCTTTGATCCCAGGTCCTGAGTGATCGTGACCGCGATATGTGTCCCTGCTGGAATCACGACCGTCGCAGGAGGCGGTGGAGGCGGTGGCGGCCCAGCCGGAGCCGCTGAAGGTGCGCCTGCGGTTTCCGGCGACGAGGCTGGGGCTGGTGCAGCCGAACTGGATGGCGCTGCTGCACTGGGCGACGCTGGGGCTGTGGCTGGAGCCGCTGACGAATCCGCCGGAGCCGGGGACGTCTGCGGATTCTCACTGCTGGCCGGTTGTTTCTTGCAACCGCTGGCGAGCAGTAGCCCTGCCAGGGCGAAGGGAAGAATTGATGCGGACACCCGATTGAATTTCATAACGGACTATGATGCCATATTTAGCCCTCAACGCCCAGATTCCTCCGCGAAGCGGCCGCTCGTCCCAGGCCTATAATCTTTCCGCAGGAGAACTTCTTGGCCGAATCAAAGCACCGGCGTGCGACGGTTGTGGCGCTAGCTGCGGCAACCCTTTTGCTCGTTTTGCTGCTGAGCTCGCTCAACGCCTTTAAGCTCAGCTTTCTTCACCCTGTTTCGACCGGAGAGATCTTTCTTTTCACGGCGCTCTCGGTTATCGTCTTTCTGCTCTTTGTGATGCTGCTCGTTCTTCTGCTGCGCAACATCCTCAGGCTTCTCGCCGATCAACGCAGCCGCGTCCTCGGCTCTCGGTTGCGCTCTCGCATGCTGATTGGCGCATTGCTTCTCTCTTTCGCGCCTGCCCTGTTCATGTTCCTCTTCAGCTTCGGGCTTATGAACCGTTCCATCGATCGCTGGTTCACGCAGCCCGTGGCTGAACTACGCGACAACTCAACGCGCATCGCCGTCGAGCTCGCGCACTACGTGAGCCTGAACGCGCGCGCCGAAGCCGAATCGCTCGCCCGCTCACCATCGTTCACGGAGCATTACGAGAGCGCCGATCGCACCCGGCTCCTCGATGAGATACGCACCCACCGCATCACCTTGCAGGGAGGTTTCGCGGTCGTCTACCGGGATGGTTTTCCGGTAGCGCAATACCAGTTGCCCCAAAGCTCGGATCCTCCCGTGGTGCACGCCTGGCTCGACGAGAATGACGGGGACAAGAGCGCTACATTTCAGGATTTCCCTGCCGCGGCGCTCAAGGCGGCACAGCGCACCGATGAACCGGTTCTCACTGTAGGCGAGAGCCAGTATGCGGTTGGGGACGCCACCATTGGAGACGGCGGCCTGATCGTCGTCGGCCTTCCCATGCCCGCCGGTCTCAGCTCTACGGTCGAACAGATTCGCAACGAGGCCGCGCAGTACTGGACCCTCTATCGCGAGCGCCGGAGCATACGCACCACCTATTTGCTACTGTTACTGTTACTTACTGCGCTGATTTTCTTCGCCAGCAGCTGGCTGGCTCTTTATCTATCCAAGCAGATCACGCGGCCCGTAGAGGCTTTGGCTGACGCGATGAATGAAATCGCCGAGGGCCAGTACGACCAGCGTGTTACTGTGTCCGCGACTCAAGAGCTGGGTGAGTTGGTCCGATCCTTCAATCACATGGCATCCGATCTGGAGCAGAGCCGCAGTCTCGCCGAAACCTCCGCCAGCCAATTGTCCGCGGCCAACCTCACACTGGAGGCTCGCCGCAAGGAACTTGAAACAATCCTCGAAACCATTCCGAGCGCAGTTGTCACCTTGGATTCCGAGGGTGCGATTCTGCAGGCCAACCGTGCTTTTCTCAACCTTGTCACGCCTCACCAGCCGCGCCTCACGGGCATTCGGCTCGCTACCGTTTTTGCACCGGATGTCGCGGCCGAACTCACACTGCTCGAACGTCGCGCGCAGCGCATGGGGATTGCCGCAACCGAATTTGAGATGCCCACCTCCGCGGGAATACTAAGCCTCACCGCCACGATCGCTGTGCTCGACCTGGGGGCCAATAAGCGTGGCTCTATCCTCGTTATCGAGGACGTAACGGATTTTCTGCGCGCTCAACGTCAACTCGCATGGAAGGAAGTCGCACAGCGGGTCGCGCATGAGATTAAGAACCCCTTGACGCCTATCGCCTTGTCGGCCGAGCGCATTCGCCGCCACATGGTTCGCAACCTCCCCGAATCGCCCGGCGTGATCCGCCGCTGCGTCGACGTGATTCTTTCCTCGGTGGAATCGATGAGCACTCTCGTCGATCAGTTCGCCGTACTTGCCCAGTTCCCTGCCGCCCAGCCAAAACCGGCTGACCTGAACGCGATTGTCGAAAGCGCTGTGATGCTTTTCCATGGACGTCTCGACAACATTCGCATCGAACAGCGGCTGTCTCGCGAGCTGCCGCCGGTTATGGCCGACTCTCAGGCGCTCAAGCGGGCTCTGGCCAATCTCATCGACAATGCTGCCGAGGCCATGCAGAACAGCCTGTTGCGCGTTCTATCGATCGAAACCTGTCTCAGCGAAAATCACGGAATGGCTGAGTTAGTGCTGGCCGACACCGGCCACGGACTTACCGACGATATGCGCGAACGGCTGTTCCTTCCCTATGTTTCTACCAAGCAGCGCGGCACCGGTCTGGGCCTCGCCATCGCGGCAAAGATCGTTCAGGAACACCATGGCGCGATTCGCGCCGAGAATAATTCGCCCGTAGGAGCTCGCTTCATCCTCGAACTGCCCCTGGCAGAAAACGGGAATGGGACGAACGGCCATAAAAAAGATCTCGCGCTTTCGCTGAAAACGGACGCTGGCGAATGAACCGCATCCTCATCGTGGACGATGAAACAGAAATCCGCGAATCGCTCGAGGAGATTCTGAGCGAGGAAGGCTACGCGGTGTCAAGCACTGCCAGCGGTACTGAGGCAGTCGTTCTCTTGCGGGACACGCCGTACGACGTTCTGCTTCTCGATATCTGGCTTCCGGACCGCGATGGTCTCGATGTGCTCGGAGATCTTCGCTCCCTCGAAACAGAGGACAAGCCGGAAGTCATCGTCATCTCAGGCCACGCGACCATCGAAACCGCGGTCCGGGCCACCAAGCTCGGCGCTTTCGACTTTCTCGAAAAGCCCTTGCTTCTTGAGCGCACTCTAATAGTGGTGAAGAACGCGGTCGAAGCAAAGCGCTTGCGCAATGAAAATCTCGAGTACAAGCGCCAGCTCTCGATTGAAACCACGACCACGGGAGAAAGCGTCCCGGCGAAGGCATTGCGTCAGCAGATCAAGCTGATGGCGCCGACCAATGGCCGGGTTCTCATCTTCGGGGAATCCGGCTCCGGCAAAGAGCTGATCGCCCGCGTAATCCATGCTGAGAGCCCACGTCGTGACCGCGTATTCATTGAGCTGAACTGCGCGGCAATTCCTGAGGACTTCATCGAAAGCGAACTGTTTGGCTACCGAAACAGAGCCATCCCCGGCGGCCCGGCGGAGAAACGCGGCACCTTCGAGCGGGCGAATGGTGGAACGCTCTTCCTCGATGAGGTGGGCGACATGAGCCTCAAGACTCAAGCCAAGGTCCTGCGCGCACTCGACGAACAGAGCTTCGTGCCTGTGGGCGCAACGCACCCGATCAGCGTCGATGCCCGCGTCATTGCTGCAACCAACAAGAACCTCGAAGACGAAACGGCAAAAGGGAATTTTCGCGAAGACCTCTTCTACCGACTGAACGTGATTCCGTTTTTTGTGCCGCCGCTGCGCGAGCGAAAGGAAGACATTCCCTCTCTCGCCCGTGAATTTCTGCGGGTCTTCGGCCGGGAATATGGCAGACCTCGGGTCGAGATCGGCGAGGATGCGCTCGATCTGCTGAAGCTCTATCCCTGGCCCGGAAATGTCCGCGAGCTCAAGAATGTTTTGGAGCGAGTGCTGATTCTCAATCCGCACGCGCATCGCATCGAGCGACGGCATCTCCCCATGCTCGTCCACCGCACGGCAAGCAGGCGCAACGAGGAATTCAGTACTCTGCAGCAGGCGCGAGAAGCCTACGAACGCGAATACATTCTCAAAAAAATCGACGAGTCTCACGGAAACATCAGCCGGGCGGCCGAAACATTGGGCCTCGAACGCAGCCACCTCTACCGCAAAATGCGCACCCTTGGTATCAGCGTTCGCGAATGAACTCTTAAACATATTCGTAGCGGTTACAGATCCTGAGCGTAGCCGTTACCGATATAAAGTAGCCGTCACAGATACAAATCGCGATGTCATCCTGAGCGGAGCACGCGCAGCGTGCGAAGTCGAAGGATCTGCTTTTCAACTACCCTTGCTCCCTTGGCGTCTTTGCGGTGAAAGAATAGAACCCCTCTCATAAATGTCTCTGGTAGGCAAACTTTGGCTGGAACACTTCCGTATTGACGACCATCCGCCCAGAACGAGGTGGGTGCATTCAGTTCTGCCAAACGGTGCGACCACAGAAATTGTTCGTGCCTTTTATCCAGCAAGCCGCGCTCAACAGGTTCAGTGGTAATTTGGAGGGGCAGCTGCGAATGAGGCCGAGAGGCTGACGGGGCCGCCCTGCGTAGGGGGATATCAATGGATCGACCCAGGTCGACTATGACAGCTTTGCGCGACAAGGTGCGCAGCTGGTATGGATCGAACGTCCCTCGGACGAATCAGATTGCCGAAAGGATCAGAAATGGTACCGGCGAAGTCAAGCGTAAATATGACGGACTGTCATTCGGCGACCGCCTGAATTGCGCGCTCTTCTGTCTGACCATTCTTTCCCTGGGAATTGCGTTTGGGGCGTCTACATCGCGTACGTGACGCTCAAAGAGGCTAGGGTGGGAGGGGAAAAGCAGCAGACAACACTGGACGAATCAAAAAGATCTTTGCTCGCCGCTAAGGAATCCTTGGAAGCGAGTACAAGGCTATTGAAAAACCAGGTCGCCGTCCAGGAAAACACGCTTGCAGCAGTTGAGCAGGCTGATCTATTGCTACACCAGACCACCGTTGCGGCAGCGAGCCAAATCCAGCTGCTAAAGAGCATCAATGACCAACCGATGCGACGGGGCATTCTGGCCGTCTCTCTGGAATGTTCCGATCCCGACGGGCGACAGCAGCGAAGCCCACTTGACCTAATAGGTGAGACGGAGAACGAGAAGTTCCACGCCGGGCGGGGTCATTCAACGTTCGACTTAAAGCTGGTTGAGGACGCTATCTACGCATGTAAGCTCACGGTGCGCAATATTGGCAATCAGAAGATCGAGCAGTTCAGTGTGTCCCCGCTCGGTGAGGAGCTAAACGGCCTTGAAGTATCTGGCCAACCGTTGTTCGGGGAGTTTGTCGGGACTACGACCATGCCTCCAGCGTTCTTTAGGTTCACGTTCGGAGGGACTTTACTACCGGTGGCTCAAGACCCTGTCGGACAATCTTCGGAATTCACACTTAAGCTTGACGCCAATCATCTCCAGGATCCCCCAGGGAGTAAACCTAGAATCAATTTCCGGCTGGAGCCTGTCAATGTGTCCTACGACTACGTACGAATTTCGATTGTCAGGTTGCCCCGACACTAAACATGGCCTCGCATTAAATATCTGGACGGCAAACTGTCCGTGTCTCCGGCAATACGGAAGTTATGCCGAGGGCGGGCAAACCGTGCTTGTCCGATTTGTGAGATAGGTTCTAGTCCTTTCACTCGCGGTCTTCTGTGCTCTGAGCTCCGCGGTCTGTGCTCAGGTCTTCCAATTGCTTGCGCCAGTCCAGCGACTCGACAAATCCCCGTGAATCGCGCCAGTTCTCCTTAACGATTACGTGCAATTCGAGAAAGACCTTCGTCCCCAGCAGCGACTCGACCTCCTTGCGCGCAGAGGTGCCGATGGCCTTCAGCTTGCTGCCGCCTTTGCCAATCAGGATGGCTTTCTGCCCGTCGCGTTCACAGTAGATGACGGCGGAGATCCGCGTGAGCGGTGGTTTGGCATCGGGCCTCGGCTTCTTTCCTTTGGGCAGCGGTCTTGGCTCTTCGAAGCGCTCCACCACCACGGCTGAAGCATACGGAACCTCTTCGCCGGTTTCGATCAGAATCCGCTCGCGGATGAGTTCCGCAACCAGAAAACGCTCGGGCTGGTCCGTAAACTGATCCTTGGGAAAAAATCTTTCGCCCTCTGGGAGTACCGCGACCAGCTTGTCCAGCAGCAGATCGAGGCCGTCCTTTTTGCGCGCCGAAATCGGAAACACTTCCGCGAACGAGTGCAGTGAAGAGAGTTGCTGAATAAGCGGCAGAAGCTTCTGGCGCTCAACCAGATCGATCTTGTTGATGAGCAGAAAGACTGGGCATTCCAGCTTCCGGATCAGCTCAAAAACAAAGGTGTCTTCACTCTCAGCCTTGTTTCCGCGCTGACCCATTTTCTCTTCTTCGCCAGCATGAAGCTCGGGCAGTTCCAGCCGTCGTGTCGCATCAACCATCAGCAGAACAGCGTCGCGCCCCTCGAGTGCTGCGTGAACCTCCCGCATCATCCGCTTGTCGAGCGCCGAGCCCGGCTTGTGCACGCCCGGCGTGTCGACAAACACAATCTGCGCCGCGGGATGCCTCCCCTTGCGCGCCGCCACTTCCAGAACACCGTGAATTCGCGTCTGCGTGGTTTGCGGCTTGGCCGTAACAATCGCGACCTTCTCGCCGATCAGCGCATTCAGCAGCGTCGACTTGCCGGCATTCGGACGTCCGATAATAGACACAAATCCCGATCGCAATCTCATGCTCCTTCCCCTTCGCCGGCTACCCGGGAAACATGCAGCCGCTCGATGCGCCGGTCGGTCGAGGCCAGAATCTCGAAACGCATCCGATACTGCTCGACGACTTCGCCAGCTTGCGGAATCCGTCCCGCAGCTTCGCTGACCAAACCCGCGACCGTTGTCGCCTCCGAGTCTTCCGGTATCTCTGCTTCGCCGCCCAACAGATCCTCCAGCCGCTCAATCTCAAGATTCCCCGGCACAATCCATGATCCATCCGGTTCGACTACGACGGATTCGTCCTCGTTTTCGTGCTCATCGGAAATCGAGCCCACAATCTCTTCCAGCAGATCCTCGATCGTTACCAGTCCGGCCACTCCCCCATATTCATCGATGACGATCCGCATATGCTGCTTCTCGCGCTGCATCTCGCGCAGCAGCTCGTTCACCTTCTTCGTCTCCGGCACAAACGTCGCCGAATGCTGAATGCTGGCCACAGTCTGCGTCCGCGCATCTTCGTCACGGATGCGCAGCAGGTCATGCGCAAAGACGATGCCCGTCACGTGATCGAGCGTACCTTCATACACGGGAACCCGCGAATACGGCTGGCTCTCGATCATATCCAGAAACTCTTCCAGCGTCGTCGATCCCGGAACCGCAAAACTTTCCGGCCGCGGCGTCATCACCTCGCGCACTACTTTGTCGCCAAACTCCACCGCCGAGCGCACCAGTTCGCGATCGCTCTCCTTAAGAATCCCTTCTTCCTCGCCCGCTTCGATCAAGGCATCCACAGCTTCGAGCGAAGTGTCCTCTTCCTTGCGCGGAGCCGACTCCGCCAGCGACGCAATCGACAGTAGGAAGCCCAAAAACACCGTAACCGGCATCACCAGGTAGAACATCAGCGCCAGCGGCCTTCTCAACCGAATGATCCACAACCCGCGCGTCCGCGTAAAAAACACAAAGGGCAATAGCTGGTTGAAGATCAGGATCACCAGCACTACTCCTAGCACCGCCTGTGCAACCTCGGCCACCGTCGGGCGGTCAAGAACGGAAGACCGGTCAAACAGCAGCATGCCGAACAGCAGCGTCAGGCACGCCAGCGACAGCTGCGCCAGGATCGCCGCCGACAAACGCACATGATCGCGCCCCAGGTGAAGCCTGGGCTCCACATGATGCTCCCATGCGTCGATATTCTCCTGGAACTCGCGCGCCAGAAACTTCCCCATCTCCGAGTACAGCCGGTCCACATACGAAGCCAGCGTGAGCACTACCAGCAGAATGGCAATCAGAAGCGCAGGCAGCAGAGTCATAGTTCTCTGCCCCATTGTTCTCTGCCCCGTCTCTTTTTCTGCGCAGCCGCCCGCCCGATCAATCCCTGCGCCAGCCCCAGGTGCCTCCGCAGCGTCTCTTCCTTCCGAGCCATCTCACCCGAGTCCGCCTCATGATCCCAGCCCGCCAGGTGCAGCACCCCATGCAGCAGCAGTATCTTCAGCTCGAGCGCCAGAGGATGCTCCCGCTTCTCTGCCTCGCGCGCCGCCGTCTCCACAGAGATCGCCACATCGCCCGCCAGCCGAGCCCGTCCTGCTGCCTCCGCCGCCGGAAAGGACAGCACATCCGTCGCCTTGTCCTTATGCCGAAACTCGCGATTCAGCCGGCGAATCTCCTCGTCGCCCGTCAGCAGCACCGAAACCGTTCCCCTGAGCTCCGCCGCCGCCATCGCCTGCGCAAGAAAATCCCCCATCTCCCGCCTCTTCAAACTGGAGCGCCCAAATTTCTTCTCTATCGAAGGTTCGATCAGGATCATGGGGATTGCATTTGCCCGCCCATACCGCCGCGGAAAAGCAAAGGAGGGCGCGAGGGCCCTCCTTTTGATCCTATCGCAATTAGCGTCGTTACTGTGGTTTCAGCCCCGCCTGGCCTTCACCCTCAGACATGCGCAGCGGCAGTTCCTGTTGCGCGCGTCCAAAGTTGTCGTAGGCCTGAATCACGCGCTGCACAAGTTGGTGCCGCACCACATCGCCGGCTTCAAAGTGCACGAAGCGAAGGCCGTCTACGCCATCCAGTACCGCCATCGCCTCGATCAGCCCCGACTTCCGCGGATTGGGCAAGTCGATCTGCGTCACGTCCCCGGTAATCACGGCCTTCGAGTTGTTGCCCAGCCGCGTCAGGAACATCTTCATCTGCTCGCTGGTTGTATTCTGGGCCTCGTCCATGATCACGAACGCGTCGTTCAGCGTGCGGCCGCGCATGAACGCGAGCGGCGCCACTTCGATCACATTCTTCTCCAGCATCTTGTCCACGCGCTCCGGTTCGAGCAGGTCATAGAGCGCGTCGTACAGCGGCCGCAGGTAAGGATCCACCTTCTCCTGCAGGCTCCCGGGCAAAAATCCCAGGCGCTCTCCGGCCTCTACCGCCGGCCTCACCAGCACGATGCGGCTTACCTTCTTGGCCTGCAGCGCCGATACCGCCATGGCCACCGCCAGATAGGTCTTGCCCGTTCCCGCAGGACCCACCCCGAAGACCATGTCCAGCTGTTCGATAGCCTCGACATACAGCCGCTGATTCAGCGAACGCGGCTGCACCATCCGCTTGATCCCCGCCGAGCGCTGTTTGCCCGTCTCCGCCAGGCTCCGCAGCGACACCGTCGGATCGCACACCACCAACCGCAGCATCCCGTGCAGTTCGCCGTTCTGCAGACCCACGCCCACCTTCCGCAACCCTTCGTAGTCGGCAAAAATGCGCTCCACGCGCGCAATACCCTCCGCCGAGCCTTCCACCATCACAGCATCCGATTTCAAATCGATGCGCACATGGAGCATGTCTTCCATGAGCCTGAGGTTTTCGTCGCGGGTCCCGAACAGAGACTCAAGATTCGGCGTGATGTCGAGCGCTTTTTTTGTCAAGCTGTGAAAATACCTCCCAGCGCTGCCAAATGGCAGCGATGTAATTTCGATGCTGAATTTTGTTGATTGGACTCGATGAGCGCAGGGTCCGGACTTTCAGCTGGCGGGTGAGAGCTGGCTCGATTCGCCGCAGAGTCCGTGTTGGTTGTCCATACCAAATGTTTGTCCGAGGATGCGCCCCTGACTAAGATGCGCTCAGAGTAGCGCCAGTCTCGCAGCCCGTCAATGCCTGTTTAGTGAATTCTTCGGCAACGGCGTATCAAAAACGGAACACCGGTTGGGAATGGCTCGGAACGGTCCGGCCGGACGTGACCAACCCACCCCTAACCAGCACATTCATACCGGCAGATTTTTCAGAAGGCCGCATGCCGCCTCCAGGGTCAGCTGCTGCGCCGAGCCGGGAGTCATCCAGATAAACCACGTATCGTCGGACACAACCCCGTCTGCTGAAACTCCAGCCCAGGTTTGCATCGCACGGACAGCCGCCTCCGTCTCTGTGCCGAAAATGCCGTCAATCGGGCCTTGGTAAGGCGCAAACTCGATCCCGATGTCGGAGCCTGCCAAGGCTTGCTGCAACCATGCCACAGCCGGCCCGGTCGAATTCAGTTGCAACGTCGGAGAAGCCTCTCGATAGCTGGGAAGTTTGGCCCATGTAGGGGGTCCGACGATACCGTCCACCACCAACCCGTTATCCTGCTGGAAAGACTTCACAGCCGTCTCAAGCTCGGCATCGAAGTTGCCGGTTCTCGGCCCGAACGGATTGTATTCGAGCCTGCGGCCCAGAGCCCGTTGGACGCGCTTCACATCTTCGCCGGTGGAACCAAGACTTACGGTAGCAGGCACAGGTTTATCCCCCGCATGATCCTACTCCAACTTCTCAGGCATCGACCCGCCCAGTGCCCGGCGGCCCTGCACCGTCAGTGAACGAACGGAATGTAGGCGGGCACACGCGAGCGGTAAGCGACAAAAGAATCCTGGAAACGTTCCTCGAGCAGGCTATCCTCCGCGCGCGTACGGATCTCTGTGCCGGCCAGAAAAATGATCACCGACGCCACAAACATCGGCCACCAGGTCCAGGCCGCTCCCGTAGCCAGAAGCATGCCCAACATCGACAGGTAAATTGGATGCCGTACCCAGTGGTAAGGCCCTGTCTGGATCAGTTCGTGATCTTCGCTGACCGCTGCCTGGTATCGCCACTGCTTACCAAGGTGGCGGGTAGCCATCCACACCAGCGCGACCGAAGGAGGACCGAGAATCATCGAAATAATCAAGGCCAGCTCGGACTTCTCAAAACCCGCAGGCCGTACATACGACCACGTCAGCGCGAAACTCAGCATGACCAGTCCAATGCCCCACTTGGAGGCAGGCGCCTTAGCCACTTCCTTGTGCCCGGCCGCCTGCCTGCGCGGCTTTACAAACGCCAGCACCCACACCACCCAACAGACGAAGAGCTCCACGAGGGCAATGGTCCTAAGCATGCCCCTGATTATATTTTGGAGTCGTCGCAGAGTGACCCTGCCGCAGGTCGCAGAAATTTGGAGCGCCGAAGCCTGGCCCTGATCCTTCGCACCATTGACCCGACCCCCACAATCCCGTAAACTTGTCTATTGCAGGGGATGCGACATTGCCTGCATCCCATATTCCAGAAAAGAGTTTAGAAACACCATGGCAAACCACGTCTCCTCGCTCAAGCGCGTTCGTCAGACCGAACGGCGCACCACGGTCAACCGTTCGAACAAGAGCCGCGTTCGCGGCAGCCTGCGCCTGCTGCGTGAGGCACTTCACAAGGGCGACCTCAAGGCCGCCGGCGAGCAGTACAAGGCAACCGCCTCTGCGCTCGACAAGAGCGTCCAGAAGGGCATCCTCCACGCCAACACCGCGTCCCGCTACAAGAGCCGCCTCAACGCCCGCGTCAAGGCTCTGGCCGCCAAGAAGTCCGCTTAAGATCAACTTCCAGAAACACGCAGGCCGGGATTCGTCCCGGCCTTTTTTGTTCTTTCCGTCTACTCTTCCCAGTGCAGGATGGTGCCGTTCTCACCCACCGCCCAGCCCGACTCTGACGTAGCAAATACAACAGCACGTAGATTCTCGCCGGTACCGCTGCCCTGCGTCCGCCATGAATTTCCCCCGTCTTGCGTTTGCCGGATGAAACCGCCCGACCCCACGACCCAACCCAGCAGGGGCGTCAAAAAGAATACCGACTCCAGCGTTTTCGCGTTGCCGATCGCTTTCGATTTCCAGTTCGCGCCGCCGTTCTGACTGCGCAGAATCAAGCCCGAGGGGCCCGCTGCGTAGCCCAAAAGCGGCGTTGGAAAAGCCACGGAGTACAGTCCTGATTTTGTGCCGCTGATCTGGGGCACCCACGTATGGCCCCCATCACCGGTGTGAAGGATGGTGCCTCTTTGACCCACCACCCAGCCGGCCTGAGGAGTCGTAAAAACAACCGAAAACAGGTGTTCGCTGGTGCCGCTGGGTTGAGGGATCCACGTGACGCCGCTGTCCTCGGTGTACAGCATGGTTCCAGCAGAACCAACCACCCAGGCGGACCGAGGCGTCGCAAAGTACACGGAATAAAGCGTTTCGCTCGTGCCGCTGGTCTGCTGTATCCATGTGCCACCGCCATCCTCGGTGTGCAGGATGAGGCCATGAGAACCTACCACCAAGCCTGACAATGGCGTGACAAATGCGATCGACCGCGCACCGGATTTGGTGCCACTGGATTGGGGTCTCCAGGTACGACCTCCGTCGTCGGTGTGCAGGATGGTGCCTCCGTAGCCGACCGCCCAGCCTGACTGCGGTGTGACAAATGTAACGGCCACAAGGTGTTCGCTGGTACCGCTGATCTGTTTCCTCCAGCTGGGTAGCGCCTTGCCCGCGACCGGTTCGGAAGCAGGTGCCGATGCCAGCGCCGGGGCAGATTCAGGCGTGCGAATTGCTGGCTCCGTAATCCATTCCGGCGATGAATCCGGCGCTGGCGGATTGAACCCCTCCCCTTCGGGAACGGACGTCACGATGCCCGGTGCCGGCGCAGGCACGACTGCCATCGTCACAGCCCCTGTCTTGAGGAGTCCTTGCAGCCCGCGCGGGTAGTCGGTCCTGAAGTCGAGATGTTGCAGCGGCCGCAGCCGGAACGGAATCTTGCACTCCCGATAGAGCACCGGAATGACTGTCTTCTTCTCCTCCAGCGCGAAGCTGACTTCGTCCTCGACATTCGTCGAGTCTACGGATGAGGGGGACAAAATCACCAGCATCCGCGGACAATCGTTCAGCGCATCCTGCACGGCCCTTGCCCACCTCTGCCCCGGCTGAATGTCCAACTGATCCAGCCACACCGCCGCTCCCGCCGCCTTCAGATCCTCGGCAAGCCTCAGCGCAAACTCGGAATCCTCGCGCGAGTAGCTGATAAACGCGGTTTGCTGCTCATTTGCCAAATTTCGTTCTCCCGAGCAGAAAATCTGATCGAAGGAATAGTACCCGATTTAGCTTGGCCACCAAAAAATTCTCCTAAGCTATCTCAAAAGTATGCAAGCCGGGATACGTCCCGGCCTTTTGCTGTTTGGCAACAGCGCCTGCAATACATACTCTTGACAGGAGAGGTGTACACTCGGTGCGCGGCAGATTTAGCAAATTGCCCATGGAGGCGGTTCGACAATGCAGGTTTCTGATGATCACCTTCGAGGACGGACAGTCATTGCGGCTGACGGGCAGGCGATCGGCGAAGTGGCCGCGCTGCTTATCGACACCTCCACATGGACCATCGGCGCGCTCCAGATCAAATTAAGTAAATCAGCCGCCGAGCAGATCGGGGCAAAGGGCGGCCTGCTCCGCGCCGCCACACTCGAGTTACCTGTCCGGCTGGTCCAGTCGGTAGCGGATGCCGTCCTCCTCTCCGTGCCGACGCCGGAACTGCGTCCGATTCTTCCCGGCGCCGACGCGCACGACGAAAAGTCTTAACTCGCCGGCCTTTCCCTTCCAGCTTTTAGGAGGTTGTCCCGGAGATCGATTCGATTTTCGGACGGCGCCTTGTCAAGCCCCGAGGTCAGATTTTAACTGTAACCCGTTCACTCCAAAGCCCAAAGGTCATCCTTGACTTGGCCGGTTATTTCGCCCAACCCGGTAAAATAAGAAGTAGTCCTTCATTTCCACGCATCTTCATTTTCTGAAGTGTGACAACCATCTGGAACTCTATTCTCTCGAATCAGATAGCTGCCGACTCAAAAGTTAAGTCATGAAAAATCAATAAGCTGGGGCAAAGCGGTCTTGTACGGTAAGAAACCGGATGGAATCAGAAAGATAGGGGAAGTCATCTTATTGCAATCAGATAGCTGCCGACTCCAAAATGAATCAACACAGAATCAATGAGATAAAGAGAAAACAGCTCATCACCCCCGGCAGGGGGGAGGGGGCTATCTCCATCATCCTTCCCGTTTTGAAACCGTCGCCCGCATCGCCCCCGTCGAGATGCCTCCATCTACCAGCAGCGTCTGCCCGGTGACGTAGCGGCTCGCCTCTGACGCCAGAAAGACGATCGCTCCATCGAGATCGTTGGGCTCGCCGGGACGCTTGAGCGGGATCCGCTCGGTCAGGTATTCGACCCAGCCCTCGTCCTCGTACATCACCCGGTTCTGCGCCGTCTTGAACCACCCCGGAGCGAGGCAGTTGACTGTGACTCCATGCTTCCCCCAGTCATCAGCAAGGCTCATGGTGAGCTGCCGGATTCCTCCCCGGCTGGCGGTGTACGGCCCCAGCCCGGCATACCCGGCAATGCTGGTCACTGACCCGATGTTGATAATTCGCCCATACCG
>JABCZC010000055.1 GCA_013289875.1 Acidobacteriota bacterium
AAGCTGCGCGTAGTGAACGATCAGATCGGTGCTCCCACGACAGCGGCGGAGCTGGCCATGGGGACGCGGGTGGTCATCGATCGGCTGGATGCGGACGACTCATTGCAAAGCGATGACTGGTCAGGGATCTACCACATGACCTGCGCGGGTGAGACGAGCTGGTGCGGCTTCGCGCAGGAGATCTTTCACCGTTCTGTTCCACCGGAGTACAAGCCCTGGCCCGAGGTAGTGGGGATTCCAGACGCTGAATATCCCACTCCGGCAAAGCGGCCGAAGAATTCTGTTCTATCGAATTCCAAACTGCGCGCTCGATTCGGAGTAGCGCTGCCCAAGTGGGAAGACGCGCTCGCGGAGACGCTTGGGTAGAGTTTTTTTTGAGGGGCGGCTGCGAAAACAGGCGCCTTCCCAATGTGGCTCTGGGCTCTTACGTAGAGGTGATCCTATGAAGAGGGACATCTCTGATGCAAATTCTCTGGCGCCAGGGCGCAAGGAAGATCAGGCGCGCCCGTAGAGTACATCCCATTGACGTCCGCCGTTAGGGGCTCTTGCTAAGATAAACCTCCCTTTCTGTTTGAATCCCTGTTTCGATAGAAATGCATCCATGTCCGGCAGGAGGCAGCAGCCAGAGTAGATTTCAAAGTTCACAGCCTCGCACTGGATGTATCGAAAATGAGACAGAATGTCTTTCGCGCCTTCCATGATAAGCAATTCCGCACCCTGCGCATCGAGAACCAGGATGTCAAAAGCTGCCAGATCGATACCTTTCGTGCGAATAAACGTGGGCAGCGAGAGCGCCTCCATCTCGATCGAGTGAAAACCGATCTTATGCCAGACGTGACCAAGCTCCTTGGAGGGCTCCAAAATCGACGACGAGGAGCCTTCATTGTCTGAGACGTGAAACTCATATTTCTTCCCGTCTTCCGCGGCGATCAGACAGTTGTAGGCAGTTTGATCGGGAAAGTCGGTCAAATTCGATTGGAGTTCTCTGAAAATGTCAGGTAGCGGCTCGACCCAGGCTACTTTCAAGCCGTAACCAGCGTACACGAACCTCTCCTGTCCCAGGTTCGCACCAACATGGATTACGCCTCGGCCTCCCTTCAGAAAACGATCCGGAAGCAGCCCCAGACTGCGTATATTCCAATATGTTCTTTCGGCAAATCTGAACGGCGATCTATACCTCAATCGTCCCCCAAAGCAAGGTCTGCGATAATTGAATAGAAAACAGTAACATTTAAGGTAACATCCGGAAGTTTATCTACGAAGTCGTCTATGGCCGAAAACGAAAGAGTTGCTGCTGAAGATGTGCGCCGCGTCGCGGAGCTGGCGAACCTGGAGCTAACGGCGGAGGAAGAGATCCGCATGGAGCGGGACCTGAATGCAATCCTCGGTTACGTCGCGCAATTAAATGAGCTGGACACGGCTGCGATTACGCCGATGGCGCAGGTTTCCGACGTCCTTGACGGCGGCGAAGCCGTGAATGCGTCCCTGCGCGAGGACCGGATTGTCCCGTCTCTCGATCGACAACGCGTGATGGCGTGTGCTCCCGAGACAGACGGGGTCTTCTTCAAGGTCCCTAAGGTGATTGAGCGATAAGGCTCGGCCGTATTCTGACGGCCGTTGGATCAATTCATGACGACGAAAATTTCAGAAGTAAAGCTGCCGTCCATTGATGAACTTGTGGAAGGCATCGCGAAGGGCTCGATGACGGCTGTAGAAGCGGTACGGCTGTGCTTCAGCCGCATCGACGAAGAGGATGCGACGATCCACGCCTTTCTGTCGCTCGACCGCGAGGGTGCATTGACACGGGCGCGGGAGATCGACGCGAAGGCTGCGGCCGGCGAGACTCTGCCAGCATTGGCGGGCGTGCCGATGGGCATCAAGGATGTTCTCGTGGTCGATGGACAGCCGGCAACGGCGGGATCGAAGATTCTCGAAGGTTATCGGCCTCCTTATACGGCGACAGCGGTGAAGCGGCTGATCGACGCGGGTGCGGTGCTGCTGGGCAAGCTGAACTGCGACGAGTTTGCGATGGGCTCGTCGAACGAGAATTCGGCATACGGGCCGGTGCGAAATCCGTATGCGACCGATCGCGTTCCGGGCGGATCAAGCGGCGGATCAGCAGCGGCGGTCGCGGCCGGGATGGCAGTGGCGACTCTCGGCACAGATACCGGTGGATCGATCCGGCAGCCGGCGTCGTTTTGCGGCGTCGTGGGCGTGCTGCCGACGTATGGGCGCGTGTCGCGCTACGGGCTGATCGCCTTTGCGTCTTCGCTCGATCGCGTGGGGCCGTTTGCGACGACGGTGCGTGATGCGGCCAAGGTGCTCGGAGTGATTGCTGGGCACGATCCGATGGATGCGACCTCGTCGACTGAGCCGGTTCCAGATTATCTTGCCGAAATTGACAACGGCGTGACCGGGCTACGGCTCGGTGTTCCGCCGGAGTATTTCGGCGAGGGGCTCGATCCCGAGGTGCGCGCGGCGGTCGAGGCAACCATCGAACGACTGAGAGCGACGGGAGCGGAGATCGTGCCGGTTTCGTTGCCGCATACGCGTTACGCTGTACCGACCTACTACGTGATTGCGACGGCCGAGGCGAGCGCGAACCTGGCGCGGTTCGATGGCGTGCGGTACGGATATCGCGCTGCGAATACGCCGACACTGGCGGGAATGTATCACTGTTCGCGTGAGGGTGGATTTGGCGCCGAAGTGAAGAGGCGAATCCTGCTGGGAACCTACGTGCTGAGTGCGGGCTACTACGATGCGTACTACAAGAAGGCGCAGCAGGTGCGGCGGTTGCTGACCGAGGATTTTCTCAAGGCGTTCGACGAGGCGGATGCGATCCTGACGCCGACCGCGCCGACTCCAGCGTTCAAGCTGGGAGAGAAGACCGACGATCCGATGGCCATGTATCTGGCGGATATCTATACGGTGACGGCGAACCTTGCGGGGATTTGTGGAGTGTCCGTGCCATGCGGCGAGTCGCGTTCAGGTCTGCCGATCGGTCTGCAGATTCTGGGCCGGCATTTCGGAGAGTCGACGGTATTCCGGGTTGGGCAGGTGGTCGAGAGGCGGTGAGGTTGCCCCATAATGATGCTGTATCGGTTACATATTTACGGACAGTCGCATCTTGATCCTGGAATCGTAACCTCTTCAGTTACATATTCCATAGGTTTGTCACCGAGAGGCTGGTAGTACCGCGCTTCTGGATCAGCGCAGGCGATGCAGAGCGTCTTCCCGTCGCGCTGGATAAACCGTTCGTAATTGATGCCTTCTCCGCATTCGGCGCAGACGATGCGTTCGCCCTTGTAACCGGGAAATTCCTTCGGCTCGATGTGCACCTCGACCCACTCTTCAGAGAAGAGATCGCTGTCGGGAAGTTCGCGGTAGGCGCGCATCTGCTGCTGGTTCTTGTTCTCGATCTCCGGATACAACTCGCGGGCTCTGGCCTTTGACGATTCACGAGCGGCGATGCGCAGTGCACGGTTGCTCTTGAGATCGACGAAGGTGGCCGCCATTTTTCCCCAGTCGCGGAACTTTAGGGCACGCTTGCCCAGGCGGCATCCGGTGACGACGCCAATGGCATCCGTCGCGCAGCGGTCGATTTCGACATAGGTTACGAGGCGTTTGCGGTCCTTGCCGCGCGGCTCGTCGATTCCCAGGCGGCTGCAGCCGAGCGTAGCCATCCGCACGCCGAGGATCTGGCCGGCGCAGAGATGGCCGTGCGCGATCTCCGCCAGTCTCAGCAGGTCTTCAAAAGAGTCCATGAGTAAAGTGTAGACCTCAGCGTCAAGAGGCTTTTCCCACGTCCGAGAATCCGTACTCAATTGGTCGGATCGGGGTTGTCAGCGTCGCCGTCTTCGACGAGCACGGCGGAGAGACCGATGAGATCGAAGCTGACGGGCTGCGCGCCGGTTGGCTGAAAGGCGATGCGGAGCGGCTCGCGTTGCCACGAGGCCGGCGTGCAAGCGGGAGAAGGATGATCGATGGGGTTCCACTCATGCAGCTTTTTGCTGAGCACCGGTTTGCGGGCGGCGATCTGGGCGACGACGGCATAAAGCTGGCGGCCGGTCGAGTTGAGCCCGCAGTAGGCGGCGTAGTCGCGAAACCAGGAGACCTCGGAGACGGTGGGGTCGTAGTCGGGCAGGCGCAGGGCGGTGACTTTGCCGCTGAGGCGGTCGATGAGCAGCCAGGGGCCGCGCTGCCAGATCCACCGCGCAGCCCCTGTGTGGCCACCTGCATCCGTGGGGAGGGCATCATTCAGTCGGATAGCGCGGCGGACAACAAAGCTTCGATCGGTGATGTCGTGGGCGTCACCGGTGGTCCACTCCTTCACCTTGCCGTCGACGACCAGAGGGCGGACGCGGAGATCAGTCTCATCCTTACGGGCTGCGGCGGGGTCTCCATTGATGGAGTAAGGGACTTTGCGGACGGCTCCCAAGGCAACGATGTGCGGCTTGGCTCCGGCGGCGTGCGTAAGGGTTGATCCCAGCGCAAGCGCGAGAATCGCGAGCCCGGATTTTTGGCGGAGCATGGTGCCTAAGGATAGGAAGCGGGGGCGGTTCCGAACAGGTCACGAAGGTAATGGCGGGAAAGCGCGTTCAGTGCCTGCTGGCCTGCTCTTTTGCTTTTGCCAGCAACTGGACGAGGGCTGCCTGGTCTAAATACTTCCCGCGGAGCCAGACAGCCTGAATCTGCGTGGTGCTGTGGATGTCGGCGAGGGGATCGGCGCGGAGCAGCACCAGATTTGCGATCCTGCCGGATCCAAGATGATGCGGCTGTCTCCGTTCAGGGCAGTTATCCGCTGACAAACGCATTGCCTTCGATGACGAAACGCAGCGGGTGTTCTACCGCTTTGCGGATGCCGATGCGGGGTGAGGAGCGGATCAGATCGGGCTCGAAGCCGTCGTCGAGGATCTGGAGCGGAGAAGTGCGGCTGGTAACGTCGAGTCCGTTGTGAGCGGCGCGGGTGATGTCGAGCGCCTGGCAGAGGCGGCCCGGGCCGGAGGTGAGCAGTTGCGGCTTCGCCGAGGCGGGCAGATGACGCAGCCGGGCCATGGTTTCGAGTCCTTCGACCGGTTCAAGGGCGCGGATAAGGACGCCTCCGGCATGGCCGTCGGGCTGGCAGGAGACATTGAGGCAGTAATACATCCCGTAGATGAAGTAGACGTAGGCAAAGCCGGGCGGTCCAAAGAGGACGGCATTGCGCGCCGTCTTGCCGTTGTAGGAGTGCGCGGCGGGGTCGTCGAGGCCGAGATAGGCCTCGATTTCGACGATTCGCCCGGAGAGTTTCTGGTTATCGATGCGGCGCGTGATCAGCTTGCCGAGCAGCCTGCGCGCGACGACGTCGGGCGAGTCGAGGTAGAAGCTGCGGGGCAGAAGTCGAGCCATGAGCGTTCAGTTAGGAGAGATGCGGGCGCGGGCAGGGAGGACGCAAAAGCAATCAAGCCTTTCCGATATCCGATGCTGCCGCCTGCAACCGCCACTTCATCCGCGTATACGCGATGCGGAAGCCTGTTCGCTCCGCGTTGCGTTGCGACTGGCTGCCTGCTTCGGTCACCATCATCAGCAGGTCGCATCCGTGTTCGAATGCGTAGCGTTTCCGGGCTTGCAGCAGCGCCGATTGCAACCCGCGACGCCGCATCTCCGGCACAGTCGAGGCCCCGCCGAACAACGCCACGCCTTCATGGAGACACAGCACGCCCGCCGCTCCCGCTTGTCCGTCAATCTCGGCAAGGAAGCACACACTGTCCTCGCGCGCAGCGATCAGCGCCCCGAACTGCTCCAGAAATCCCTGAAACTCGGGATGGTCATGCGCCCAGCCCCGCGCGCTGATCTTCGCCCAGAGCGCCGCCTCTTCGCGACCAATTACGCGAACTCTGATCGTTCCGTCATCTTCTGACTGCGGTGTTTCGACGGTCTGATACAGCACACTGCTGATCTCAAATGGCCTGTATCCCCGTGCACACAGCAGGTCAATCGTCGCCAGCCCGGCCAGCGGACTCACCTCGTGCATCACCGCCGCCCCGCGATCCAGAAAGAAATGCTCGATCCGATCCATCGAAGCTTCGCTCGGCTCCTCAAACAGACCGAGCCCAAAAGTCTGCGTGACCGGCGAGTCCACTCCGTCGAAGACCGCATACGCGCCCGCGCATTCCATCCATGCAGACGTGCTCTCCGGATCGAGACGCTGGCGCGCTTCGGCGAAACCTTTGCACGCATGTCCTTCGGCGCCTTCCAGACGTCGCGCGAGATTGATATCCGCAAAGATCATCCCGGCACTCACTGCGACGTAAACGTCGACGCAGGCAGCTTGTCTTTATTAAAGAGGTTGGCATCTGTCCAGCTCGCCCACCCGTAGCGGACAAACTTAGGCTGGCTCACTCCCGACGCTTCCACCACCACCGTTGAGCCGTCGATCTTCGCCGTTGCCGGAACGAACTTTCCATCTTCGCCCGCAATCTCGAAACCCGCCGGCGAGCCTGTGCTCGTCAACCCGCTCTCCGCGTGATCGAAATACACCCGCATTGCCGAACCCTCCACCGTCGCTTCGCGGAACAGGGGGCCTGAGTACTCGATGCCGCGCTCGCCATACACCATCGCCCGAGCCGCCAGCGCCAGCCTCGCGCCCACCGTCTGCTTGTCCGGAGGATGCACATTGTCCTTTGTTCCCACATCGAGCGTCACCGCCATCTCGGTATTTGTGACGAACAAAGTCCGGCGCTGCGCGTCGCGAATCATGCCCCAGTCCTCATTGGGCGAATAGAAATTTGAAATCTGCACATACAGGAATGGAAAATTCCCCTGCGCCCAATCCCTCCGCCAGTCCGCAATCAGCGCCGGAAACGCCTTCGCATACAACGGCGCCCGCTCCGGATCGCTGTTCGTCTCGCCCTGATACCAGATCACGCCTTTGATCGTGTACTGCGTCTCCGGCGCGATCATGCCGTTGTAGAGCGCCGCCGGCACCCACGACGCAGGATTCGGATGCCAGTGCTGCTCGGGAGGCGGCTGATGCGCGGCCACCGCCGCATCGCGCTCGCGCTTCTCCTTCGCCAGAATCGCAGGCATATCCGCCAGGTTCCGCGCAAACAGCGCCCGTGACTTGAACAGCGGCATCAGGCTCGCGTCGGACGAAATCCCCATCAGGCTGATCCACGACTCCACCGGAGTTCCACCCCACGTCGTATCGATCAGTCCCACCGGCACCTTTTCTTTCTCGCTAATCTCCCGCCCGTAAAAGTACGCCACCGCCGAAAACTCCGCTGCCGTTTGCGGATTGCACTCTGTCCACGACGCCGAAACGTCGTTCAGCGGAAACTCCGATGTCGTCTTCTCCACTCGCAGCAGGCGCACATTAGGCAGCGTGGCATGGGCAATCTCTTCGGGTCCGTTCTTCAGTTCCGCGCTGTTGGGAAAGCCTGCCAGCCGCATCTCCATAATCGACCGCCCGGACGCTACCCACACATCGCCCACCAGAATGTCCGACACCGTCAAACCTGCTCCGCCTGCGCTCCCCGTCGCCGACAGCGTGTACGGCCCGCCGGCTTTTTCCGGCATCAGCCACAGGCTCCACTTACCCAGATCGTCCGCCGTCGCCATGCGCGTCTGGTCGTGAAAGCGCACCGTGACCGTCTCCCCCGGATCCGCCTCACCCCAGATATGGATCGGGCCTTCCCGCTGCAGCACGGCATGGTCCGATAACAGATGCGGCAGTTTCACCTCCGCCCCAGCCGTCGCCACGAGCACCGCCGCCATCCCCACCGCCGCACAGCCAATCTTTCCCGCAAACCTCATCGTTTTCGCAATCCTCTTCCGCGCAAGAATTCGTGTCACTCGGAACCCATCCACCATATCAGCCCCACCACCAGAGATTGACGATCATCCGAACCAGCTCTCCTCCTTCTCGTGATTCTCGGTTGTGGCTGTCGCCCGGGAGCCGATCGGTTCTCGCGGGTATCCGTTCGGATACCACTGACCGCCGTCCGCAGCGATGCTGTCAGGATCGCGAGTCACTCCATCCCTCGTATCCCATTGCAAATACAAGGCCGAAGATCAGGAAGCGTAAAATCCCCGAACTTCGCCCCGCTTTGGCACCGCGCTTGCACTATCCACCGGCGTAAGGGCAAGCACCTGAAGCCAAAAACTTCGGGATGCTGGCAGGAACGAGGCGCTCAGAAGAGGGCGACTTCAAAAAGGAGAACGTCATGGAACGGATCGCTTCCCAATCAGTTTGTTCTGTAAATACTCCCGCGCCCATCACGGCAGTCATGCTCCTTGTCCTCGAAAGTTTCGCCATGATCGGAATTGGATCAGTGCAGAACCGGGTTTCTACACCAGGCCATGACGGCTGCTCGTACTGCATCGTGAAGCCAGCAAACTGATCCCTGCCGGAGCTCGCACGATTACTGCTGTTTCGCACGGCATAACCAGGGTTCAGAACGGAAAAGACCAACCGGCGCGCTCAGAAGAGGGCGTCTTCAAAAGGAGAAATGTCATGAAACGGATCGCTTCCATCACGTCCATCGCACTCTTCGCCCTCGTCAGCTTCGTCACCGTGGGCAGCATTTCCGCACAGGAACAGGCTGTGAAAGCCAACGTACCCTTTGACTTCACCGTAGGTGACAAGCTGCTTCCCGCCGGCCACTACACGATCAGCCTCGCAAACGCCAACGTCATCAAGATTCAGAACAGCGAACAGCGCGTCACGATCCTGACCATGGCTACCGCCGACGGCAACGAATCGAATACCGGCAAGCTGGTCTTCAACAAGTACGGCGACCAGTATTTCCTGCGTGAGATTCTCTGCTCCCAGGCAGCCATGAACATGGCAGTTCCGGCCTCGAAGCAGGAAAAGAGGGTTCGTACCCAGCAAGCCAGCCTGAGCACACCAGGGCAGCAGATCTACCTCGCGCTTAATCGCTGATCGCACGATTCGGCGCGGCTATCAAGACCCGGAGACACATCGTCTCCGGGTCTTTTGCGCATGTCGGCGCCGATCCTGGAGGCCGTTGGCCAGACCCCTTAACACCGGCGAATCACCGCAAATTGCGGACCGTCTTCGGCCGCACTCGTGATAATTTCCCCCTATGCCTGTCAGCCAGAGAATCCTTCTCGTCGCCGCCCTCGGCGTCTTTGCCCAGACCGTCCTTGCCCAGACTCCCCCAGCTCAGGCTCCTCCATCCGGACCCACCGTTCAGGATCGCATCGCCCGCATGATGTCTCCCGGCACCGGTGCGTGGACCACCGATCAGCTCGCCACCATGACCCTGCTCCGCGACGCCGCTCTCACCGACCCCTATGCCCTGACCGAGCTGCGCCATCTCACCGACAACATCGGCCCACGCATCTCCGGATCGCCCCAGGCTCAGGCCGCCGTCGACTACGTTGCCGCCGAAATGCGCGCCCTCGGTGCCGACGTGCAGCTTGAGAAAACCACCGTCCCGCACTGGGTGCGCGGCGAAGAGACCGGGGCACTCACCGCATGGCCCGGTCAGACTCCGGGAACTACTCAGAAGATCGTGCTCACCGCTCTCGGCAGCAGCGTTGCCACCGCGCCCGATGGGCTCACCGCCGAGGTCGTGGTTGTCAACAGCTTCGACGAGGCGAAGAAACTCCCTGCCGGAGCTGTCAAGGGCAAGATCCTGCTCTTCAACAAGCCCTTCGACAAGCGCCTCGCCGCCCAGGGTAACGGCCTCTCCGCCTACGGCCAGGCCGTCCTTTATCGCGGAGCCGGCCCCAGCGTTGCCGCCTCTCTCGGCGCGGCCGCTGTGCTCGTCCGCTCCGTCGGCGGAGCCGACTACCGCCTGCCCCACACCGGCATGACCTACTATCCTGCGGGCCTGCCCAAAATTCCCGCCGCCGCCGTCACCGACGAAGACGCCGACCTGCTCGCCAACCTCACCCACCAGGGTCCGGTCACCATGCGCCTCGTGCTCACCCCGCAGACCCTCCCGGCCGTCCAGAGCTACAACGTCATCGCCGACTGGAAGGGAACGGAGCACCCCGAGCAAATCGTCATCGTCTCCGGACATCTCGATTCCTGGGATCTCGGCACCGGTGCCATCGATGACGGAGCCGGCATTGTTGTCTCCATGCAGGTCATACATCTGCTTCAGAAACTCGGCGTCCATCCCAAACGCACCGTACGCTTCATCGCCTGGATGGACGAGGAGCAGGGTGGCGAAGGCGCGCAGACCTACGCCCAGGAACACGCCGCCGATCTCCCCAACCACATCGGCGCGCTCGAGTCCGATCTCGGAGCCGACCATCCCGACGGCGTCACCTACGCCGGCAAACCCGAACTCGGCGACTACCTCCGCCCTGTCGCCCAGGTACTCGACGCCATCGGAGCCTCCACCCTTACCGGCGGCGAAGAAGCCGGCGAAGACATCGGCTTCCTCAAAGGCGTGCCGGGATTCACCCCCACCCAGGACAGCCGCTTCTACTTCAACTACCACCACACCGCCGCCGACACCTTCGACAAGATCGATCCGCAACACCTGGGAGAAAACGCCGCCGTCATGGCCGTCGTCGCCTACGCGCTTGCCGACGCCTCAACCCCCGCCCCCCGCTAAAAAAATAATGGTTGTCATCCTGAGCGGAGCGCGCAGTCGAAGGACCTGCTTTTTCACTCCCCAACGAAGCGCAGCGCGAGCAAGAACCTGCTTTTCTCTGGCCGCTTCATCCCTGACCGCCCGCGACTGCATCCTACCAACTGTTAGCCTCGCACGATCCCGAACATTCCCCCGCCTTCGCTCGATGCGGCAGAGCAAGTATGCCGCGCATCGGGTTTCCCCATGGATCGAGATCGACCCACCCCGCAATCCTGATTAGGAGCTTATGTATCACCACGTAAAAAATCTGATGTACGCCGTCAACGTCGGCGAGCCCGATGTCCGCTTCGGCCGCATGCTTCTCGAACAATTCGGCGGAGCCAACGGCGAGCTCGCCGCCGCCATGCAGTACACCCTCCAGGGATGGTCCTGCGATGACCCCGAGCGCCGCGACCTCCTTATGGATATCGGCACCGAAGAGATTAGCCACCTCGAAGTCGTCGGAGCCCTCATCCGCATGCACTTCAAGCCCATGAAAAAGGAGCTCGAGGACGCCGAGCAGGACCCTCTCGTCGCCGTCGTTGGCGGCGGAGGCTTGAATCTTTTCAACTCCATGGGCAATCCCTGGACCGCCGACTATCTCAAGATCGCCGGCGAGCTCGACGTCGATCTCCGCAATAACATCGCCGCCGAAGCGCGCGCAAAAATCACCTACGAGCGGCTCATGCACCTCACAGACGACCGGGGCACGAAAGATGCCCTCCAGTTCCTGATGACCCGCGAAATCACCCATATGAAGGCCTTTTCTGCGGCGCTTGAAAGCCTCGGCAAGGATCCTTTTTCAATCGGCAAGCTTCCTCCGACTCCGGGCCTGGTCGACGAGTACTACAACGACTCGACCGGCGAGGACCCGGAAGCAGGGAAAGTCGGTGTCGGCAAATGGATCGAAATGAATGGATTACACGTCGTCGATTCGCCCTTCTCCTTTGACGCCAAAGGCTCCGGACTCACCGTCGACGGCCACAACGGTCACAACGGCAAGTCCTCCACACGTCCCCGGCCCACCAGCGGTGCAAAGCTCAAAACCGCCTGAGCCGGATTCGCCTGTTCCGGCAGCAGAGGGTCGGAACAGGCGAGCTGTTTGGGCGTCATCCCGAGCGAACTCTGAGCGGTGAAGGGAAGTCAAAGGACCTGCGTTTTCACCCTCCCCCCACCGATGTCATCCTGAGCGAAGCACGAAACGCGTGCGGAG
Source organism: Acidobacteriota bacterium (assembly GCA_013289875.1). Classification (GTDB taxonomy): domain Bacteria; phylum Acidobacteriota; class Terriglobia; order Terriglobales; family Acidobacteriaceae; genus Silvibacterium. The sequence goes on from JABCZC010000055.1 coordinate 11,806, forward strand.
TCGAAGGACCTGCTTTTTCACTCTCCCCCCAACCTCGATGTCATCCTGAGCGGGGCGCACAGCGCGCAGTCGAAGGACCTGCTTTTTCACTCTCCCCCAACCTCGATGTCATCCTGAGCGGAGCGCGCAGCGCGTAGTCGAAGGATCTGCTTTTCCTCCACCCCATCCACAAAACCGGTTCCCCGCCCTCGCCAAGCTAAGGTGGGAGAGCCGCGCAACCCTACGCGCCAGGTGGCCAGGTTAGAGAGCAGGATACTTGCTGCCTACAACTCCTTATAGGGGATTTGGGGCCATTGTGCTTCTTGGGAAAATGACTTGCGCGTCGCGATACCGGCTTTAAGCGATCCTCGTCCGCAGCCGACGCGCCTTCGCGGTTCCCGGCGTGTGCAGGGGAACCCATATCTCGATAGGATGCCCGCTTTTCATCCACACATCTCACAGCTACTAAACTGATCTTTCATGCTCGCCACCCTCATCGAATCCATCACCACGATCTTCACCTTCGCTGGACTCTTCTACTACATCGCCGCCCTGTGGAGCGCGCGCTCCTTCGTCCGCCGCCGTCCCGCGCCGTCCGCATTCGCCCCCACCGTCAGCATCCTCAAGCCAGTCAAAGGACTCGACCCCGGCATGTACGAAGCCTTCGCCAGCCACTGCCGCCAGGATTACCCAGCCGAATACGAGATCCTCTTCGGCGTCTCCTCTCTGGACGACCCGGCCGTGGAAGCAATCAAACGACTCCAATCCGAATTCCCTGACCGCAGCATTCGCCTCATCCAGACCCCCGACAATCTCGGGCCTAACGGAAAAATCGGCAACGTCGTCCAGCTCCTGCCCCATGCCCGCTACGAATATCTGTTCGTCAACGACAGCGACATCCGCGTCTCGCCCCGTTACCTCGCCCGTGTCATGGCTGAATTTGCGTCTCCGCAACGAGGCAGGCCGGTCGGTCTGGTCACCGTGCCCTACCGCGGCCTCGCGCACGGAACTCTTGGATCCCCATCCGCAAGGACGGTCGGATCAAAACTCGAAGCCCTCGGGATCTCCACCGACTTCTTCCCCGGCGTCCTCACCTCCCTCAAGCTCGACGGAGAAATCCGCTTCGGTCTCGGCTCCACACTTGCCGTCTCCCGGCCAGCGCTCGACGCCATCGGCGGCTTCCTCCCTCTCACCCACTGCCTCGCCGACGACTATGAAGTCGGCCACCGCATCGCCCACGCCGGATACGCCGTCTCCCTCACCCGCGAAATCGTTGACACATCCGTCCCCGGCTACACCCTCGCCGGATACTTCGCGCACCAGCTCCGCTGGGCCCGAGGCATCCGCGACTCACGCAAATGGGGCTACCTCGGCCTCATCTTCACCTTTGGACTTCCCTGGGCCATCTTCAACGTCATCGCCTCCGGCTTCGCCATCGAAAGCCTCGCCCTGCTCAGCCTCACCTGCCTTGCTCGCGTCACCGTGGCGTTATCGGTGGGCGTCGGCATCCTCAATGACCGCCAGGTCCTCCGCGACCTCTGGCTCCTGCCTCTCCGCGACCTCTTCGCTCTCTGGACCTGGGTCTGGAGCTTCGCTGGAAACACCGTCACCTGGCGCGGCCAGACCTTCACCCTCGAAAACGGCAACCTGAAGCCCGTTGCGGGTGAAACCCACTCCAGATAACCAATTCATCTTGACCGCCGATCGGAAAATCGGCTGTACTGCGGACTATGCGCCTGGTTTCCTCTCTCGCGTGGGTCCTGATCTGGCTCTTTGCCTTGGCTGCTGCAGCTCAGGAGCCGCCAGATACCGATGCCGTGGAGAACACGAAACCCGGTCAACCTCCAGTGACTCTGATCGAGAAAGAGATGTGGGCGCCAGCGCCCAATGCCTTTCCCCGCGGCCTCGATGTACTGGAGGTGTACGCGGACCGGCCCGGGCGTCATCCTCTGGCCGTCCTGACTCATGGAACCTCCGACAAGGAGCAGGATCGCATGCACGTCACGCCATGGTCGCAGCTTGGGCAGGCGCTGTGGTTCGCGCGCCGCGGATACGTGGCCATCGTGGTGGTCAGGAAAGGCTACGGACGCTCCGGCGGTGAGCAGGACGGCCGCCACGGCGGATGCGGCTCCAGAAGCGGCAGCTTTCAGGAGGCCGGCGAGGCAAGCGCGGAGGACCTGAAGGCGATCATGAAGTTTGCCCGGACGCTTCCCGAGGTAGATGGAGATACGGTGATCAGCGCGGGCGTTTCTACCGGTGGATTTGCGCAGGCGGCGCTCGTCGCCGATCCGCCGAAGGAACTGAAGGCCGCCATCAGCTTTGCGGGCGGAAGAGGCGGCGACGGACACGAGCACAATTGCAACCTGAGCGGCCTGATCGATGCCTACTCAGCCTTCGGAAGAGGAGCACGGAAGCACGGAACGCTGCCCATGCTCTGGATCTATTCCGAGAACGACCACTGGTTCCCCCCGGCGATGGCGCGGCAGTTCGAGGCCGCCTACACCAAGGGGGGAGGCGCGGAGCAGTTTGTGCTGGCGCCGCCGGATGGCGAAGACGGGCATCATCTCTATTCGCACACCGCTGCATGGTCTGAAACCGTGGACGAGTTTCTAAAGGCACATGCTCTCCTGCCCCTTGGCGACGTGGTCCTGCCCGCGCCCCAGCCGCCGAAGATACCGCCGCCGGCTGGATTGCAGGAAAAAGGCCAGGAAGCCTGGAAGCGTTTTCTGCTGGGCGGTCCCTGCAAGGCATTTGCGATGAACGGACAGGGAGAGTGGGGTCTTGCGCAGGGAGCCTTCGACCAGAGTATCGCCGACAGTGATGCGATCGACCGTTGCAAAAAGGCCGCTGCAGGAAGGGGAAGCTGCTCGGTTGTGGCCAGAACCCCGGGAGCGAAGTAGTCCGCGGCCGTCTTCGTGCAGCTGAGGCGGTGTTGGGTAGTGGGTCAGTTTGAAATCGGTGAGAGTTGAAAGCCCGAGCGCAACAGGTCATCATATTGACATGCCTAAACGCTCAAGCACAGACCGCGACGCATGAAACTCGCAGCAGTTCTCGCGTTGCTTGTTGCCATCGTTCTCGGCGCATGGGCAATCATCGATTATCGCAATAACGAAGAGACGAGACGGGATTTCGAGCGACAAGGTATCCCTTATCTCGATTTTCGGACCGACGCAGGAGAACCTGTCCGCTTGGACGTGCGGAAAATGTACGCCTATTATGAACGTCGCGATGCAGAGATTGGTGCACTTTCCATTGCTTTACTAATCGGCGCGGCTGTTCTCTTCTCAAGAAGACGGCGCATGGGGAAACCAATTTCAAACTGACCCACTACCCGGTGTTGCCTTTCGCTGACCGCCTCTCCGGCTACGGGATAGAATGATCTCGCCATAAATCCAGGCTTGGAATGCTGCATCCGCGAATCACCAAAGAGCAGAGACATCACGCTGTCCACCGAACCCGCACGCTGATTACCCAGACCTGGGAATCGCAGCTGAACCTGTCGTTCTTCCTCGCATTGCTGGTGACGACCGTATTCGTCATGCCCGCGTTAGGTCTTGGTCAGAGACATTTGCATCTCGCTTCTGACATCGCTTACACCGTAATTTTGATTTCGGGTGTGGCCATTGCTTGGGGCCAGCGCCGTCTCTTCACTGTGGCTCTATGCTTTGGAATATTTTCTCTATGCGTCAAGTGGTCAGGATGGTGGATCGGGACCGAGCAGTTCTATCTATTTCATGAAATCGTCACGCTTCTCAGCATGGCTCTCCTCTGCTATATCCTGCTCTTCCAGGTCTTCCGCCGCGGAAACATGACGTCGATGCGCGTTCAGGGTGCGCTTGCCGTCTATCTGGTCATCGGTCTCGGCTGGGCACACCTTTATCTCTTACTCAACCAGTTGAAACCCGGATCCTTCCAGGGTTCCGTCCCACTCACTACATCCGTACAAGAGTGGTATTACTTCAGCTTCTGCACCCTCACCACGCTCGGCTATGGAGATATCATCCCCATCCATCCCATCTCCCGCAGTCTTGCCATCGGCGAGGCTCTCTTCGGTCAGCTGTATCTGGCCGTTCTGATTGCGCGGCTGATTGCCCTTGAAGTCATGTCGTGGCAACCCGATCCCGCCTCAAAACCCGGCGAATAATTTCCCCTGAAATCGGAAGAACTCATCGCTTTCGAAGGGTACGGGCTTCAGCCCGCACGTAAAATCGCCGAAATAAGAGTCAGGCTTTAGCCACTGAGGGAAGGCAGCCGGATCTCGATTTCCGTTGGCGTTTTCTTCGCTGACCGGACCTTAGCCGCGCCTCTAGAACGCCGCCCCGCCGTTGTTCGGCTGGTTGCTCACGAACTCCCGTCCGCCATCCCGCCCTACGACATACGTCTCGCCTGGCAGAGCCGGAACGCTCTCCGGCGTTGTCCACAGGAACACCCGCGTATCGCTGCTCCACAACTGACCCAGCGCCGCATTGTCCAGAAAGATCGCCGGAGCATCCGGAGCGAACGACCACGGAGCCAGAACATCCGCCCGCCTGTTCAACAACTTCACCGGCCTCTCCAGATAAAACCCCAGCGCCGAAGCGTCTTCATACGGGCCATTCACCACGACTACATCGTCCGTATCGACCTCCGGCTTGATCGCCTCCGCCAGAACCGCCGACGATACCACCGGCGAAAAAGTATTCAGGGCCAGATGCGCCGCAATCAGCACGAAGGCCATCATGCCGGCGAGAAAGCAATTCGCCATCCGCGCCTTCCCCTGCAGTCGGAAGACGAGATTTGCCGTCACCCCCACCGCAACCGCCGCCGCCGTTATCAGCAGCGGCACCCGAAACGCCCCCATCGACGCAACGGTCAGATCTCTCAGAGGCCCAAAGAACAGCCGATGCTGCCCCGGATGCAGATGGAGCAGCGTCGCAATGTCCGTCCCCGGAGCCGGAGCCGGCGCGCGCAGCGCGAGAAACGCCGCAGTCGCCGCCTTGATCACGCCGCCCACAAAGAAGATCCAGGCCAGCACCCGCGCCACCCGCGACGGAGCCGCCTCGTCAGCCGCCAGCCACCCCGCCGCCAGCAGACTCAGCGCCGGCAGTGCCGGAAGCGAGAGAAACTCCTGCCGCCGGTTCGAGAAGATGTACAGCACCACCACCAGCCCGGCCCACAGAACCAGCAAAAGGACCGCTTGCTCTCGGTGATCCAGCTCCGCCTCGCGCCGGAACAGTCGCCCGGAGAGCCGTCCCAGCGCGGCCAGCGCAAACACGAACCACGGCGTCATCCATAGCAGCACAAATGCCAGGAACACCAACACCGGTGTCGTCGTCACAACCTGCTTTGGAGCCAGATCCGGCCTTTGGCCCCGCAGAGCCAGGAATGCCGCCACTGGATACGGTGCCGCGATCAGCAAAAAGACCACGACCCCGACCGCCGGATGCCACCGCGCCAGGTGCCGCAGATTCCGCGTATAGAACAAAAACAGGATCACAATCCCCACCGGCAGCACCACGCCCGCCAGCCCCATCGACAGAAATCCCAGCGCACACGCCGCCCCGAATCCCGCCGCCGACTGCCACGACCTGAGCTTGAGCGACCGCCAGAAGAAATACATCGCCAGCGTCACCCACAACGTCAGCAGCAGCTCCGGATAGAGCAGGTGCCCGAAGAGAAATATCCCGAACGAGGTCAGCAGAATCAGCGCCGCATAAAACCCTGCCACCGGAGTCAGAAACAGCCGCGATCCCAGCATCAGCGTCAGCGCAAACAGCGCCAGCGCGCAAAATGCCAGCGGCAGCCGCGCCGCCACGTCCGAAACCCCAAATAGGTTGAAGCTCGCCGCCGTCATCCACACGAGCAGCGGCGCAGTCTGCGGCGACTTCACCCCGTTCACATGCGGCATCCAGCCGCCATGGACTGCCATCTCCCGCGCCGCCTCCGCCTGCACTCCATCCGTCCGATCCAGCAGCGGAGGCTTCACCAGCGAAAACGACGCATACAGCAGCACCCACAGCCCAAGCAGGGGAAAGACAAAGCGCTTCGCAGTGCGCAGGCTGTTCAAGGTAGCAGCATCTCCTCGCGGGGCATTCGCCGATTATAGTTGGGCAGCTAAAGTCCGGTCAGCTAAGCGCCGCGGGAGGCGGTTTTAGCAACAGGTGCAGTCCCGATATAGTAGGGCAGGACCCGATGTCGACTCTGCCCCAGGCTCCCGCCGCCACGCTGCTCTACAACGACTGGTACCCGGCCATGCGCAGCGAGCCTTTGCACGGCAACAAGCTCCACACTGCGATGCTCCTGGGCATTCCCCTCGTGCTGGGACGAAAGCAGGACGGCAAGCTCTTCGCCATGCGCGACAGTTGCCCGCACCGAGGCATCCCGCTTTCCTGCGGATGGTTCGACGGACAGGAACTCACCTGCAAATACCACGGCTGGGCCTTCGAGCCCGCCAGCGGCCAATGCACGCAGATCCCCTCCCTCACCTCCGCCGACACGCTCGATCCAAAGAAGATCTACGCCTCCGCCTTCCCCTGCGAAGAGCGCGACGGATACGCCTGGGTCTTCATCCCGCAGCCCGGCGCCGGACGCGCCCGTCCCGGCGAGCAGCCTCCTCCACCCGAAGTCCCCAAGTTCGGCCCCCGCTTCCGCAGCGCCCATCTCACCGCCGACCTGCCCTGCAACGTCGATCACGGCATCATCGGCCTCATGGACCCGGCCCATGGTCCCTTCGTTCACCAGGCCTGGTGGTGGCGCAAAAAGGCCAGCATCCACGAAAAGGAAAAGCACTTTGAGCCCATTCCCGAGGGCTTCCGCATGTCTGCCCACGCGCCTTCAGGAAACAGCGCGCCCTATAAGCTGCTTGGAGTCTACGGCGAGCCCATCACCACCACCATCGATTTCGTTCTCCCCAATCGCCGCTACGAGACCATCCGCTGCGGAGACAAGTGGTTCGCCAGTCTCACAACTGTAACTCCTACAGTTGCAAACGCCTGCCGCATCGATGTCTGCGCAGCCTGGAACGTCTTCTATGCCATCCCATTTGTAACTACGATTGCGACATTCTTTGGGCGCCGCTTCGTCCGCCAGGACCAGGTCACCATGATCCAGCAGGCCGAGGGCCTCAGGTACGATCCCTCGCTCATGCTCATCGACGACGCAGACCGCCCCGCCAAATGGTACTTCGCTCTCAAGCAGGCGCGCCTCGACTCGCTCCAGACGGGCGAACCGCCACGCCACCCCATGACCGGTCCCGTCACCCTCCGCTGGCGCAGCTAGAAATACTGACAAGAAATTACATGAGCAGAAGAATACGTAACTAAATTAGACTGCTCATTTATCTGACAGGAGAATCCATGACGACCGCGGCCCCGCATCATCCGCCTACTCCACAGCGCTTCTTCGACGCCGTCAATGCATATCAGCAGACCGAGGCATTGAAGGCTGCCATCGAGCTGGAGATATTCAGCGCGATCGCCGAAGGCAACACCACTCCGGCAACGATTGCCACGCGCTGCAAGGCTGCTGAACGCGGCGTGCGCATTCTGTGCGACTTCTTAACCATTCACGGCTTTCTGACCAAAGAAGGATCGCACTACGGGCTCGCGCCCGATTCAGCTTTATTCCTTAACCGCCAGTCACCGGCATATCTCGGCGGCGCAATTGAGTTTCTGCTCACCGCGCGCATCCGCGAAGGGAACGCGCGGCTGACCGAAGCCGTGCGCCGGGGAGGCACCGCGCTGGGAGAAGGAACTCTGGAGTACGAAAATCCCGACTGGGTGAAGTTTGCGGAGGCGATGATGCCAATGGTATATATGGCCGCCGAGATGACGGCTGCCGAACTTCGCAAAGGCGGCGAGGCGCACAAAGTTCTCGATATCGCCGCCAGCCACGGCATGTTTGGCATTTCCGTGGCAAAACTGAATCCCGCTGCTCAAGTCTTTGCCGCCGACTGGAAGAACGTGCTCGAAGTCGCAACGAAGAATGCTCATGCCATGGGGGTTGCCGAACGCTACCATCTGCTTCCCGGCGACGCCTTCGAAACCGATTTTGGCAGCGGCTACGATCTGGTGCTGGTCCCGAATTTCCTACACCATTTCGATCCGTCCACCTGCACCACCTTCATGCGCAAGGTGCATGCCGCGCTGGAGCCGGGCGGACGCACCGCAATTGCTGAGTTCGTACCCAATCCTGATCGCGTTACGCCGCCCACCGCGGCTGCCTTCAGCATGATGATGCTGGCCACTACACCCTCGGGAGACGCCTACACGTTCGCTGACCTCGAGAGCATCTCGAAAGACGCCGGCTTCGCGCGAGTGGAGCTCGCGCCGGCCGAGATCGGCATCGATCGCCTGGTTGTTGCGTACCGCGAAAATTGACCCTGGGGGCCACATCCCCTCAGAAATGGCTACAGGTAGCTTAGCCACCAGTCACGCCGTCTTGCTTTGACCCCGGCAAACCATCTGCAAACCGGATAAAGCAACACGACGATCAGGACCCATACCGCGTAGACCGTCCCCAGGCTGTAGCCGAAGTTTGCCGGGAAGAGCTGTGCCGGCCCGCCCATGGAAGGCAGCAGGTTTAAAATGAATGTGAACGCCCGCCCCCCATAGCGCAGCCATGCCATAAGCACTGCCAGAATGTGAATCGCGTAAAAATGAAGGACGAAATAGAAGAACGGCACGCGCCCGAAGACAATCAACGGATTGGCGGCCTTCAGCGGATACCGGTCGAGGCAGGCGAGAACCAGAATCGCCGGACCCAATGTCATCAGCAAAAAATCAAGAGATGCCGGATATTTCGTGCAGTTCAGAAACGAAGCAACAGTAAGCGCGACCGATTTCTGACCCGACCAGGGCGCAGGATCTCCATAGCGATTGACCGCCCGCAGCACAAAAAAAAGAACCACTGCAGCCATGCCGATTCTCCGCATGATCCGCTGCCGCGCTGCGACGTCGAGCATGAACACCCCGCCAAAACAGAAGCCGGCGGCCATGACCGCGATCCACGGCAACAGCGTATAGGCAACCAGAAAGGAGATGCTTCCTGAGCGGATGATGCCCGGCTGGTGAAGCAGATTCCAGACCCACGACCCGGAGCCGAACTGTGATGCATCCAGGCGATTCAGGCAATCGTGAAGGCCGATCACAACAATGCTCAGTACCAGCAGCCAACGCGTCGGTAGATGAACCAGCGCTGCCATGCCGATCATGCATGCTCCGAAGATCCACAGAATAAGAAGAAAAATCGGATATTTGAAAGAAATGCTGAATTTATACGCGAACTGCATCACCGTCAGTTCCACGAAGATGAACCAGATTCCGCGTGTCCATAGGAACCGTGAGAGCTGGCCCTTGGTGTGATTGCCCGGCTGCCACCAGAGAAACGCACCCATACCGGCAGCGAACATAAACACAGGCAGACAAAAATGCGTGATCCACCGCGTGAAAAAGAGGATCGGAGTGGTCCTGGTCAGGTCCGTCGGCGAGAATGACATCGCGCCCGTATGAAAGAAATCGCGAACATGGTCCAGGGCCATCAGCACCATGACGGACCCGCGAAGCGCGTCGATGCTCAACAAGCGCGGACCGGGTTTCGTGAGCGAATCCATCAAAGCCATTCACTCTTCCGGAGGCAACTGTTGTCAATCAGCAGAAAATCGCGCCTCCTGCTCAGCTCACAATGCGGCAGGTGCACCTGAGCAGCCGCCGCCTTCAGCATCACGCTGAATTACCGTCAGGCTGACGTCATCGTGAAGAGCGCTGCCGCACGCGAAGTCCTGTACGGCGGCCAGAAGCACCATGAGCGTGGCGTGCGCGGATTGCCGTTCCACCCGTCGCAATGCCTCTATCAGTCGTTCTGTTCCAAACTCCTCACCGGCAGGATTGCAGCATTCGAGTATGCCATCGGAGTATGCGACCAGTGTGTCGCCCGGTTCGAGCACCAGTTCGCCGGAGTGAAACTTCGCATCTTCCATAGCGCCCAACAGCGGGCCGCCTGCCTCCAGCAACTCCGCCTGCCCATCCGCGCGAAGCAATATGGGCGGGAAATGTCCGGCGTTGCAGTAGGTCACTTCTCCGCGATGGCCATCAATCTGCGCGAGAAATGCCGTGACGAAAGGCGCAACCGGCCGCAGATAGCAGAGATGGCGATTCACTTCCGAAGCGATCGTCGCAGGATCGGATTCCGGGCGGCCGTAGCTTTGCAAAAGGCCCGCCAGATTCGTGAACCACATTCCTGCGGCAACGCCTTTACCTGCAATGTCTCCGTGAGCGGCCAGAACTCGGCAGCCACTTTGCCACAACATGGTGAAATCCCCGGAGAGATAGCGCGCCGCGAAAACCTCGCTCGCGAACTGCAGATCGCCGTGCCGCAATGCGCGCGCGCCGCTTAGCTTTCGCTGGATCTGCGCAGCCTCGAACAACTGCGAGTGCAGATCCAGTTTCTCTCGCCGCAGTGCTTCCATCTCGTCCGGCGGCGCGGCCGGCGGTCGTGGCGGCGTCGGCGCTGTCGCCGGGAAGCGAAGCATGTTGTACTCTCGGCGCTCGATGCTGGCTCGCAACGCTCCGTCGCTTCCTGAATAAACTGCTCCCTGGGTCAAGATCCACCTCGTTTCGATTCTGATCGCTAGCGTTTAATCAGCAAGAAGCTGTCTTCCCTGCAAGCTGCTATCTATCCAACAAATCGATAGCCGGTTCCGTGCACGGTAAGGAAATACTGTGGTTGTTCCGGGTCGGGCTCAAGCTTCTGGCGGAGACGCACCAGGTGCGTATCGATTGTCCGAGTGGTTGGGTAGTTGTCGTATCCCCACACATCTTCCAGCAGGCGATCGCGGCTCAGCGTTTCGCCGGAGTGACAGATGAAATACTTCAAAAGCTCGAACTCTGTGGAAGAAATATCGATAGCCTTGCCCGACCTGACCACTCGGCAACGTTGAAGGTCCACTTCGACGTCTCCGAAGGAGTGCTGGTCCTGATCTTTGGGAACAACCGCCGTGCGCCGCAGAATCGCCTTGACCCGCGCCAGCAGCTCACGAATCGAAAACGGCTTGGTGACGTAATCGTCCGCGCCGAGCTCCAGGCCAACGACTTTGTCTACTTCCTGGCCGCGCGCCGTCAGCATGATGATCGGAATCGAAGCGCGCTTGGCCCGTAACTGCCTGCATACTTCCAGTCCGCTCAAGCGGGGCATCATCACATCCAGCACCACCAGGTCCGGAGACTCGTCCAGTGCCCGCTGCAGGCCGTCGACACCATCGCGCGCCGTAATGACTTCGTAGCCTTCAAACTCGAAGTTGTCGCGCAGTCCAGCCACCATATTCGGTTCGTCCTCGACGACAAGAATCTTCGCAGGGCGCCGCGCTTCAGCTGTCTTCAGTTTTTCATGTTCTTTCATGCTGACACCTCGTTCACCTGCTGGATTCCCAGACGTTGCAAGGGCAGAATAATGATGAACCTGCTGCCCTTCCCCGGAGCGCTTTCAACTGCGACTTCGCCTCCATGAGCCTGCACGATGTGGCGTACTAGCGACAGGCCCAATCCGCTTCCCTTGGTGTTATGCACCAGCGGATCTCCGACTCGATAAAACTTCTCGAAAATCTTGCCATGCTCCTTCTCGGGAATTCCGATCCCGCGATCGACGACCTCAAGGTTGACGCTACTGTCATGACGGTAGAGACGTATGCCGAGATATTTCTCGTTCGAAGAGTACTTCACTGCATTGTTCACCAGATTCAATAATGAGCGCGCAATCGCCTCGCGATCTACCCATAACGGCGGCAGATCGTTGTCGATTTTCTGTTCGATCTGGAACCCATTCTGCTCGATTTCAAAGCGATACGATTCGAGCGTGGTCCGCACCAGATCGGCCACGTTGGTTTCGCGGAAGCTGTACTCTTTCTTGCCCGACTCGATGCGCGAGAAGTCAAGTATGTTGTTGATCAGCGAAGTCAGCCGCTCACTCTCTTTGCGGATGATCTCGTAATATTCCTGCTGTTTTCCCGTGCCGGAGATGCGCCCCAGCTCCAGCGTTTCCGCATAGAGGCGAATGAGCGCAAGAGGCGTTCGCAATTCATGCGAGACGTTGGAGACAAAATCCGATTTCAACTTCGCCAGCGCCAGTTCGCGTGCCACACTGCGATAGGTGAGGATCATGCCCGCTCCCATCAGCAATGACAACGCACCCAGAATCATAAAATGATTTCGGAATAGGTGAGCGCTGACATTTGCGATGGTGGTGCCGCGCAATTTGATTCCGAGAATCAGGCCTGAAAAAACGTCTTGAAAAGGGCGCTCGACTTCCGCTGTTCCGCCGTCCCAGTGATTGGAGGCCGCGAGCGGGAAGTCGTCTTTCACGGTACGGACCATCATGGCGGTCTTCGGATGCATGGAATCGGCCTCGGTCTGATCGGGCATCACCTCGTTCAGGGCCGCCGGGAAGAACTTGTTCTTCAAGTAATCAGTGTCGTAGATGAAGCCAGCCAAGGCGGGGCGCTCCGGGCTGGAGCCGCGAGGAATGAACATGACCAGCGACTGGTATTGCCATTTGTCGCCGCGGCTCACCCAATGATCGTCAAAGACGAGGTGCTTGCCTTCGTGTGCCTCGTACTTCCTGAGCTTGTCGATGTACATCTTCGCGTCGAGGTTCCACCATGTAGTGAAATCTGAGGCTTGCGTCTGGTCCTCGGCGCAGAAAGCGCCGCTCGCAAGTCGGCTGGACTGCGAGCGGAACACCATCTGTTCTTTTCCGGTCCAGAGAAGGGCATGAGTGATTTCGGGATGGGTCTCCAGGAAGCCATCGATGGCACCAGGGTTATCTCGATCCGGAAATTCAGACCGCGCCATGTCGGCCGTCTCGTACATGCGCCAGTTGATCTCTTTTTCGGCGATGGCGAGCATGCGTTCGTACTCCACGTGATATGCGGCCTCGATTGCCTTCTCGCGCTGCATGTTCCGGAGATAGAAGGCGCTGAAGGCGATGAGCGCCGCCGCCGGAAGAATCATCGCGAGCATTAGCATCAAGATGCGTGGCCGCTCGGACCACCGTGGAATTTGCAGCTTCAACATAATATGCGGATTTCCCGGGAGGTGCTCCATCCCCATCGGACTGAGAATAGAGCCTGGAATCCGGCGATATGTCACAACCGCGCAACAAATTGCAAAAAGTTGTGAACACTGCCGGAATCATGACAAACGGACCAGTTCTAGTATCCTGAGTCCAAAGTTCGTTGAAAAACAAAGCTGTCATCCTGAGCGAAGTTTGGAGCGTTTTGTGCTTCAAACCGAGTCGAAAGACCTGCTTTTCGAAATGCTGAAAGACCGCTTCGCTCCGAACGACTGCACAGACAGTTCAAGAGATGAAGCCTACTCTCTGACCCCTTCACTCAGCGTGCCGCACGGCCTCTTTAAGAGCCTGGCTCGCATTCGCCACTATCGGCATTCCATGCCCCACGACAATCTTCTTCGGTTCAAGCGCCGCCAGCTTGCGTGCGCTCGCAAGTGCTGTCGGCTGGTGCCACGTCGCCCAGTTCGCGAGCGGAAACATCGCCGGGCCATCGCCCGACACGCGCAGCCCGCCCACGCTGGTCAACGCATCCCCGGCAATCAGAGTGCCCGAGCGCGGATCGTAGAAGGAGAGGTGCCCTGGTGTGTGCCCCGGCGTCGCAACCACCATCAGTGATCCGTAGTGCTCACCGTCGCTCAGCAGTGCCGATGGAATGGTCTCGACCTTGGAAAAGCTTCCCCGGACCTTGTTCGCCGCCTCGCCCGGTTCCGTGTGAAAATCACGGGTCAAAAAGCGTGACTCCCTGCGCCCCACCGCAACTTCAACCCCATTCAGCTGTTGCGAAAGCACATCCAGAGAGCCCACATGGTCCATGTGCACATGGGTCAGCAGAATCCGTCGCATCGAACGATTCAACGTGCTGGCCGCCGTGTAAATTCCATTGGCGGAGCCTTTCACCATCGTGTCTACCAGTGTCAGGCCGTCGTCTTCGCGGACCAGAAAGCAATTGACCAGACCAAAGCGAGTGAGTTGAACAATTTCCGGGGTGATTTCAATCAGTTTCATGCAGACTGCATTCTCTATCTCTTATGATTCAGTTGCCGAGCCTTGGGGGGCCGCTTCGAGTATAGGCGTTTCTTCCTCAATCACAAGTTCGTCCACCGAAATTCCCATCAGCCGCCCGATCTCTTTGAATTTCTCCTCCCACGCGCTTTGTCCCTGCGCATCCTCGTCCGAATCTTTTTCGGCCGGTGGCTTCACCGAATGCGTAAGGGTCCCGTAGCGCCGCCGGTACACGTCATACCAGAAATTCTGCGCCTGCCACAGGTTCAGTTCAAACGGCAGTTCCGAGATCGTCCGCGCCGCCTGCAGCGCATTCTCGAGCGTCGCTGTCTGCTCCGCGTCTTCCACGACTTCTTCCTTCAGTGCCACCATCGCCCGCTTCATATGGCGGTCTGCGATATAGCCCAGCAGCGGCTTGTCCAGCTCCACCTGATCCGCCTTCGCCAGACCGAGATAAGTTCGCACCTGGATGGTGTCGATGGGATCGCTCTCCAGCGCCCGCCGCAGCCCGGCATTGATCGCGAACGTCGCGGCCAGCGTCAGTGCCGCCGGCCGCTGCAGGCCGCTCTGACTTAAAAAGTGCAGCAGCGAAGCCTGGTCTTCGTAGATCGATCCCAGGCTCGCCTCTACCCTCTGCAGCCGCGGCTTCAGAATCAGCTCCACGATCCGTTGCTGCTCGTCCCTGAACAGCGAATGGATGGAGTATGTGCTCCCCGCGAAGTACCGGTCGAAGCCGCGAATCACCTCCGGGAAATCCGCCCGGATCACCGCCTCCCGCGATGCACGGATGAATTCCGCGTCCGCTGCTTCCTGCTCCGCGTCATAGCTCTTCACCGCCGCCGTAATATTCTGGTCGCCAAAGTGCAGCACCGCAAAAATCACCGTCTCCTGCTCGTCGGTAATCTTCGAGCAGATGTGCGCCTTGCCGATCGCCAGCCGCCCGCGCCCCGAGGTTTCCACCTCGTACGCTTGCCGTCGGATCGTATAGCAGAAAAGATCCGTCTGCTCCGGATAACTCGTGAAGACCGAGCTGATCGCATAGTGAGCTCCCACCTGTTCCAGCCCCACCGCCATGCTCTTCACCGAGTGCTCGTAGACATTCGCTCCATTCTTCTGGGCCGGAATGTTGCTGGGCGCCGTACCCAGTTGCCGCACGAACTCCGCCTCCAGCGTTGCCGCGTCCTCACCGAAGAGCTTCCTCGCCAGCTGCAGCACGCGCGCCGCATACGCAATCACCTGCTCCGTCTCAATGCCGGAAATCTCGTCGAAGAACCATCCGCAGCTCGTGAACATCAGTTGCGCGTGCCGTTCCAGTTCCATCAGCTCCAGGGCGCTCGTGCGTTCCGTGGCGCTCAGCTCGCGCGCTGCATGGATCGCCAGAAAGGCGTCAATGCTCTCTCGGCTGCGATCGAGCACGACCGAGATGTACCCATCGCGCGCCGCGTCCACATCTTTAAACAGCGTTTCTCCCCACTTCTTCACCAACGGAGCCACGGAATCCCGCAGCCAGTCCAGCGCTTCGCGAAGCGGTTTCCTCCACTTCTGATTCCATCCCGGCCGACCGCTATTGCACCCGCAGTCCGACCGCCATCGCTCCACGCCATGCACGCAGCTCCACGACGTATCGTCAAAGATCTGCGCTTCGTACGCCGGTGGAAACTTCTCCAGGAACTCCCCGTAATTCGTCAGCTTCGCGCCGCCCTCGTCCACCATCCACTTCAGTGCCCAGGCCAGCGCCATTTCTCCGTAACGATGATGGTGCCCATAGCTCTCCCCATCCGTCGCCACGTGCACCAGTTGCGCGTGATCGCTCTGGTCCGAGAAGCCGCTCAGCAGCCGTCTTGCGAAGCCCTCGCCATGGTTCAGCAGCCCTTCGAAGGCGATCGCGCGCGAGCGCGGCCCGTCATAAAAGAAAACCGCGATCGAGCGATTCTCGTTCAGCCGCACCAGGTAAGCCCGCGTCGTATCCACGTTGGCCGTCGGTGTCTCCGTCCACGGAATCTCCTCCACAGTCTCTTGAGCGGCCTCTGCCCCTCCCCCCGATATCCCGTCCGGCGCCGGCGCTGGATTGGACGCTGGTGCGGATGTCCCATCCCCCGACCTGACTTTCGCCGCCTGCTTCGCGCTCTGCCTGCCCTTCGCCTTTGCCGCCTTGGCCGGAACCTCGAGCGGGCGCACCCGCGCGCACTGGTGCGGCGCCAGGATCACGAAGCGAATTCCATGCGCCGCCATCAAATCCAGCGTCTCCGTATCCACCGCCGTCTCCGAAAGCCACATCCCCTCCGGTTTGCGCGCGAAGCGATGCTCAAAGTCCGCGATGCCCCACCGTATCTGCGTGGTCTTGTCCCGCCTCGACGCCAGCGGCATGATCATGTGGTTGTACACCTGCGCCATCGCCGACCCATGGCCTCCAAACCGCTCCTGGCTCTTCACATCAGCGTCCAGAATCATCTGGTACACGCGATGCGCGTTGTCTTCAAGCCACGACAGCAGCGTCGGACCGAAGTTGAAGCTGATCCGTCCGTAGTTGTTAAGGATGCGGATGATCTTGTTCTTCCCGTTCACCACGCGCGCCGCGCCATTCGGCGCATAGCACTCCGCCGTGATGCGCTCATTCCAGTCGTGGTAGGGCGCGGCCGAGCTCTGGATCTCCACCGTCTCCAGCCACGGATTCTCCCGCGGCGGCTGATAGAAATGACCATGAATGCACACGTACCGTTCGGGGGCAGCCATGCGGAACTCCTTTATGGGCGTCGCTCAGTTTTATCAGAAAGCAATTGGATGACGCATACCGGCCCCGAGGCTGCATCTCCCTGACGAGTTGCTCCGATCTGGGTGCTCCAAAATCCGCACGCCCAGGTGCCCCACCTTCGCGACGCTAAGGTGGGATCCGGGTGTCCGTCGTGCGGCCAGCACCTTAGCTGTCCGGTTCTTAGCTGGCGGGATATAATCCGCGTCACCGATGTCGTTAGCCGCCGGCACGAAACTCGATAGTTATGAAGTTATCGGCCTGCTGGGTGCGGGCGGAATGGGCGAGGTCTATCGCGCCCGTGACCCGGTTTTGAAGCGGGAAGTGGCGATCAAGATCCTGCCCTCCTTTGTTTCTCAGGATCCCGACCGTCTCCGCCGATTCGAGCAGGAAGCGCAGGCCGCCGCCGCGCTCAACCATCCCAACATTCTTGCCGTCTACCAGTTCGGCGTCTTTCAGGGCGCGCCATACCTGGTCTCCGAGTTGCTGGAGGGCCACACGCTGCGGCATCTGTTGCAGCACGGCCCGATGCCGGTGCGCAAGGCGATCGACCACGGCGTTCAGATCCCGCATGGACTCGCGGCAGCGCATGAAAAAGGCATCGTTCATCGCGACCTCAAGCCTGAGAACTTGTTCGTCACCAAAGACGGCCGGGTGAAGATTCTGGACTTTGGTCTCGCGAAACTAATGCAACCCCAGCCGGACTCGGGCGGAGATGCACCGACTCAAACGAAAGGGACTGACCCCGGGATGGTGATGGGCACCGCCGGCTACATGTCTCCCGAACAGGTACGCGGCCAGCCGGTCGACCACCGTACCGACATCTTCGCTTTCGGAGCGATTCTGTACGAGATGCTGGCGGGCAAGCGCGCATTCCAGCGGTCAACATCAGCCGAGACGATGACCGCCATCCTGAATGACGATCCGCCCAGCATTTCGCAGATCGTGCAGGCCACTCCTCCGGGGCTGCAGCGGGTGGTGCATCGCTGCCTGGAGAAGAGTCCCGAGCAACGCTTTCACTCTGCATCGGATCTAGCGTTTGCGCTGGAAGCCTTGTCTGACTCGGGCAGTGCCCCAGTTGTTGCGATCACCCAGAGCACACGTTCGCGTTGGTTATGGGTAGCAGGGGCAGCAGGTGTGGTCGCGTTCGCTGCGCTCGTCATTGCATGGTGGCGCATTCCGCCCGCAGTTCCAGTAGTGGAGTCCGTCACGCAACTCACTGACGATGGCAAGCCTAAGTCGGGGGGAATGGCTAGCGACGGATCGCGGATTTATTTCAACCAAGGGTCGACCGGGAATTGGAAAATTGCGCAGGTCTCCGTAACCGGTGGACCAACGGCACCTGTTGAAACCAGGTTTGCAAATTCCGAGATCGCCGGACTGGCACACGACGGTTCTGCATTACTCGCTCTGGTCGGTGTTCCGCGAGACCGTGCATACCCCTTATGGTCGATTCCGCTCCCGGCGGGAGAGCCGCATCGCCTGGGTGGTATCGAGACGCAGAATGCGGATATCTTCCCGGATGGGCGCATCGTCTTCGCTAAATTCACTCTGGGAGTAGATGCTGCAGCAACAGACAGTAAAACGGACTGGTTCATTGCCGACAAAGACGGCGTGAACCCGCGCAGGTTGGTTTCCTTTCCCGGCCGCGTTGGGGAAGTGTGGGTTGAACCCGACGGCAAGCGAATTCTCCTCGCAGAGCGCAATAATGGCGGTGGCACGTTGTTTGAAATAGTGGCGGACGGGACGGATCTCCGGGAGATCCGGAAACTCAGTCCCGATGAATGTTGCTCTGCTTGGACTCCGGACCAGAAAGTATCTCGTGTACCAATCCGGGAATGCCAACCACTCAGATATCTGGACGCTTCCGATGAAAACCGGGCTTTTCCGCCGCCCGGGAAAACCGGTTCGACTCACAAACGGACCGCTGCCTTACTCG
>JABCZC010000056.1 GCA_013289875.1 Acidobacteriota bacterium
CGGTCGTATTCGCACTCGAGCGTCGGGTCTGTGGTGCCATTGGCGTAGGCAAGCTTCACGTTGGCATCCGCCACGCGAATCGCGTCCTCGGCCGCCTTGTAATCAGGTCGCGCTGCGAGAGCGCGCTGCTCAAGATCGTTCAGCGTCGGGGTCAACAGCGGGGGAAGAATGTTTCCCGCAATGTCAAACGTATCGCTGACGCGCTCTATGCCGATTAACGTCTGCAACTGATAGCTGCTTTGCTTTACGTTGAGTTCGGCATTTGTCTCGTCGCTTTCAAACTGCGCAAGCTGCAGTTCCAGCCGCTCGTAATCGAGCTTGCCGATGTCGCCCGCATCGTAGCGAGCTTTGTTTATATCGAGTTCGTGATGGAAGTCCTTCAGATTGTCCTGGGCCAGCTTTAAGGTCGCTTTGGCCAGCAGCATGTTTGTAAACGCCTGCTTCACCGAGAGGATCGTCTGCTGTTCCTGTAGGGTGTACTGGTCTCTCGTCTGATCCGTTGTAGAGCGGGCGCTGTCCAGCCTCCACCGGCGTTTCTGGCCGCGCTCGAAAAGCCGCGAAACCTGCACGCTGTAGCCGTATGGAGCAGCCGGATTGTTTGCGGAGAGCGTGACGTCAGTACCAACTCCGGTTAGGGTTGGATTTACTCGAAGTCCAGCCTGAATTTCCTGCGCTTTGACTGAAAGCAGGTTTTGATACGCGGCGAGCAGGGTTGGGTTTTTTGCCCGCGCCAGGCTGACGACCTCCTGTAAAGTCAGCGGAGCAGATGGCGCAGCCTGCGCCCAGACGGCGGAGGCCGTTGCCAGCATCGCGAATAGGAGCCCTGCAATTCGCGGTGCAGGCAACGACGCAACCGTGACGCGCGGAGCCTTGCGATTGGTGGTTTTCAGAGAAGGAAGGCGAAGGCTTTTCATCAGTTTTCGAACTCCATCTCCGGCGTTGGCAGCACGTCACCCTCGCCCGCCACCCAAACATAAAGCGTCGGCAGTAGGAAGACGTTGATGGCCAGCGCCGCGATCAACCCCCCTACAATCACGATGGCAAACGGCCGCTGCGAGTCGGAACCGATACCATGGGAGGTCGCTGCCGGCAGCAGCCCAAGGGTCGCTACCAGCATGGTCATCATGATTGGTCGGAGTCTCAGCACGGCGCCTTCTACGGCTGACTCCTCGATTGGGTGCCCGCGCACGCGAAGTTGATTGATATATTCCAGCATGATGACGCCGGTCTGCACCGAAACGCCGAAGAGCGCCAGGAAGCCCACGCCCGAAGAGACGCTGAAGTTAGTGTGAGTCAATAGCAAAGCGAGCATGCCGCCAAGCGGGGCCATTGCCACATTCCCCATAATCAGCAGCGCCCACTTGCCCGAGTGGAACATCGAGTAGAGGATCACAAAAATCAAAATAATGGTAATGGGAAGCACCAGCATCAGCCGCTTGGAGGAGCGCTTCTGGCTTTCGTATTCTCCTGCCCAGTCAAATTTGTAACCCGGCGGGAGCTTAACCTGCGCGTCCACCTTCTGTATTGCTTCTTCCACCGTACTGCCGAGGTCGCGGCCGCGCACGCTGTACTTAATGGCCACATACCGTAGGCCGCCTTCGCGATAGATCTCTTCGGCGCCGTCCTCGGTCTTTACCGTTGTCAGCTGTGCCAGTGAAACTCGTTCGCCGGAAGGTGACAGTAGCCGAATGTTATCGATGGCTTCCTGCGTATTTCGATATTGCGGCAGGTAGCGGACTACAAGGTCGTAGCGGGCTTCTCCTCGCAGCACCTGGCTCACCGCGTTCCCACCCACAGCCGTCTGGATCGCATCCTGCACATCGGCCACATTGATGCCGAAACGCGCCGCAGCCTCGCGGTTCACCGAGTAGTTCAGGTTCGGCTGGCCAATCACCCGAAAAAGTCCAAGGTCGGCTACGCCGTTCACCTTGCTCATGATGCCAACGACCTGGTCACCGATCCCTTCCAGCGTTTTGAGATCGTCGCCGTAAATCTTGACTGCCAGTTCGCCCTTCACTCCGCTGACCGCCTCTTCAACGTTATCGGAAATCGGCTGCGAAAAATTCCAGATCACCCCCGGCATCTTCTCCAGTTCGCGGTTCATCGCCCCGATCAGCTCTTCTTTGTCCTCGTGAAACACCGGACGCCACTCGCCCTTCGGCTTCAGGTCAACGAAATATTCCGTATTGAAGAAGCCGGTGGTATCGGTGCCGTCGTCGGGCCTGCCGACTTGACTGACGACTTTCGTTACCTCGGGAAACGTCGCTAGAATCGCACGCGCTCTGTTCACCACTGCCACGCCCTCGCTCGGTCCGGTGCTCGGAGCAAGCGTGCCGCGCACCCAGATTGCGCCTTCATCAAGGTGTGGCAGAAACTCCGATCCGATCACGCCGCTGAACGCCAGAAAACCTGTCAGGCACAAAGCCAGGACCGCTCCGCCGACAGTGATGTAGCGGTGTTCGATCGCCCAGGTCGCCGCATGACGATAGCGGTTGGTAAGCCACGCCATGACGGGGTTGTGCCACTCTTTCGCGCCCCTGGCGAAGAGAATGCTCGACAGCACCGGAGCCAGCACCATAGAAAAGAGCAGTGCACCCAGCAGGGCGAAGGCAACGGTCCAGGCCATCGGCCGGAACAGGCGGCCCTCGACTGCCTGCAGCGTGAAGATGGGCAAATATGCGGTGATGATGATGCCGATCGCGTAGAAAACTGGCCGCTGCACTTCGTGCGCAGCCTCGCGTATCTGCTCGATGACCGTGCCATGATGATCGTTTCGCCGGTTCAGGTGACGAACGATGTTTTCGACCATGACGACCGCGCCATCCACCACCATGCCAAAATCGAGCGCGCCCAGAGACAGCAGATTTGCCGGAATGTGTCGTAGATCCAGGCAGATCGATGCGAACAGAAGCGCGAAGGGAATAGTGACCGAAACGATTAGCGCGCCGCGTACATTGCCCAGGAAGAAGAACAGAATGATGACGACGAGAATAATGCCTTCGGCAAGGTTGTGCAGCACCGTGTGGGTGGTGTAGCGGAGCAGGTCGCTCCGGTCGAGAAACGGAACGACCTTCACTCCCGGCGGCAGCAGGCCAGGCTTGGCAGCTACGGCCGGTGTCGCCCTCTTGTAAAAGGATCCGTCCTTAAAGAACCCGCCTGGTTCGGCCGGCTTGGCTTCGACCCCGTTCAGCTCCTCAACCTTCGCGTGGATGCCTTCCAAGGTCTTGTCCGAGTCGTCGCCCTTTTGCAGCAGCACGATGCCCTCGACGGTGTCGTCGTTATCGATGACCTTGCCGTCAACCCGGTGGATCGCTTTGCCGATCTGCCCGAGGCGGATCTTTGGCCCCTGCACCACGGTGGCAATGTCTTTGACACGCAGCGCCGTTCCGGTCTGGGTCTTGAGCACGGTGTTTTCAATGTCCGCAACACTGGTGACAAGTCCGACTTCGCGGACGTTCACCTGCTGCTGGCCTTCTTCAATGAAGGCACCGCCGGCATTGGTGTTGTTGCTGGCAAGCTGCTGCTCTACCTGGCCGATACTCAAACCATAGGAGATAAGCTTGTTTGGATCGACGCGCACCTGGTATTCGCGTGTCATACCACCGAAGCTCGACACATCAACTACGCCGGGGACCGACTTGAACTGCTTCTCCAGCATCCAGTCTTCGATCGACTTCAATTCCATGTTGTCGTACTGGGGATTGGTGCTTACCACCGTGTACCAGAAAATCTGCCCAACCGGACTCCAGTCGGTTCCCATCTGAGGCGTCAACCCGGCTGGCAAAGTAACTTGGGAAAGCCGCTCAAGAACTTTCTCCCGGTTCCAGTCATTCACCGAGTCGTCGTCGAAGACCATCATGACGTCGGAGAGACCGGCTAGAGAAAACGAGCGTAGATGGGACATATGCGGAATGCCCGCCATCTGAATTTCAATCGGGATAGTGACCTGTTGCTCGACTTCTTCCGCGGCTCGGCCCGGCCACTGCGTGATCACCTCAACATAGTTATTGGCTACGTCCGGATACGCCTCCACGGGAAGGTTGTGGAAGGAGACAATCCCCCATGCAAAAAGAAGGATGGAGGCGCCGAGCACAAGCCAGCGGTTGTTGAGAGCGAAATCGACCAGCCCACGAATCATTACTGCTCCGCCGAGTTTTGCAGTTCGAGGGCGTTCGACACTACCTGCTGCCCGACATTCAGTCCGGAAGTGACCTCCTGCATCTTCCCGGGGAGCATGTTGCCGCCCTGTACACCCAGGCGGCGGAACTTGCCATCCCCAGCCGGAACGTAGACCCAATCGCGGTCATGCAGATGGAGGATGGCGGACGCGGGTACGGCAGCATAAGTCTCAGGCTTCTTTCCGTGCAGGGTTGCTGTCGCAAACATGCCAATCCGCATCAGATAGCCCGGATTCTCAACCTGGATACGCACCTTGCCGGTACGGATCGATGGATCGAGGATTGCGCCGATGTCTCCAATCGTTCCGGTGAGCACGCGGTCCGGATATGCATTGAGCCGTATTTCGGCGCTTTGCCCCAGATGTACCGTAGAAAGGTCGTTCTCATACACATCGCAGATGATCCAAACATGGGAAAGATCGGCTATAGTGAACGCATTTGCAGAGCCGGAGTAGGTAACGCCTGCCGTTCCCGCCTCGGTCACGTTCTGCTGGACGATGAATCCTGAAGCCGGGGAATAGACCTTGACCGTTGCGCCCGGATGATCCTTGTCGACACCGAGCACACGCAGTTGCTGTTCAGTGGCGATGAGGTCGGCCTTGGCATCGTCCTCGGTGTCCTGAGCAATTTCGACCTGGCTCCTGGCGATCGCGCCTTTGTCATAAAGAATTTTCGACCGCTCCAATTGAGTATTGGCCAGATGCTCGTCACTGACCGCCTTGAGGTATTGGTCGTATGCGCCGGAAATGTCGGTGCTCTGCACCTCCATGACGAGCTGACCCTTTTTTACGTAATCGCCAAGCCGGACGTGGACTGCAACCACGCGGCCTGAGGCGATCGAAACCACGGGAATCTCCCGTGATACATCCGGATTCACGGTGCAGGTCCCGTTAAGAGCCGACGTCGCTTCATGTGCGACAGCCGCAACCAGCGGGAAACGATCCGAACGATCGACGTGGATCACGTTGACGTCGTCCTCGTGCTCTATGGAAGTTGGCGGCGGCGCTTCCGCTGACTGGTCATTGCTCTTTCGACCACAGGCCGCCGTAAACAAAACACACATCAGCGCCAGAGAGGATGCCACCCGGATTTCTCTATTGCTCACAGAACCTCACGATACTGGGCCAGCCTGCGTTCGCGGAAATGATTGAGAAAGGCTCGCAGAGATAATGTCATGGCTTATCACTCTGAAGTGTATTTGGAGTGAATATCCGCTACTGCTTGTTTTTTCGCCATCCCTAAGGCTATCTTTTGGTCATTTGCTACTATTTTCGGCGCTGCGCAATCACATTAAAGAGATTAAGGGAGCGACGCATAAGAATTCATAAGTGAGTAAGGAACCGTCTGGCGGAAAAGCTGCCCCGGGGCAATTCTCAAGCCGTCATCTGAATGAATGGTCTGATTTCAGTGAACTAGCACCCAAACAGGCAGGAACGCCTTCCCTGGGAAGGTATTCAGTAGACGTTTCTCGGACTGTTCTTGTGTGTTAAGTTGGGAGTCACAAAAAACTAGCCTGCCCCGTAAGGCGAAGAAGCGGGAACGTGCGCTCGTCAAGCTCAATATGTGTATGCATGAAGCCTACTTGCGCCAGTTCACATGGCTGCCAACTGCGGATTAGGGAGCCAACACTTCCAGGACCCTCTGGCCACAAACGACAAGAATCGCGTAAAAATCAACCTGGCAGGTCAGATCGATGAAAAGGGAAGAAGTTCGGGCTTGCATTGAGGGAATTGGGATAATCGCGGCTGTTCGAGTATCTAAGCCGGAGTACGCCGAATACGCCGCTGAGACCGTCTATAACGCCGGCATCCCCGTCGCGGAAATCACGCTGACGTGTCCCGGCGCAACCACTGTCATTACCGACCTGGTAAAGCGCCATCCGGACATGGTCGTCGGTGCGGGAACTGTCCTGGATCAGGAGACCGCCCGTCGTTGCCTGGACGCTGGGGCGAGGTTCCTGACAAGCCCTGGACTTGTTCTGGATGTTGTGGAGTTCGCGTTGAAGAATGAAGTAGTCGTTTTTCCCGGCGTTTTGACTGCCTCTGAGGTGATCCAGGCATGGAAGGCCGGGGCTGACTTCATCAAGATCTTTCCCTGCGCACAGGTTGGCGGTGCCAGTTATATCAAGGCCCTGAAGGTGCCCTTCGCCCACGTGCCGTTGATCGCTTCGGGCGGAGTGAATCAACAAACCGCTGCCAAGTTTATTCTGGCAGGAGCCACTGCGCTTGGCATCGGATCAGAGTTGATTCCTGAAGAAGCGATCGTGCGACGGCGCGAGGCATGGATCCATGAACTGGCGCACAGGTTCTTAAAGATGGTGAAAGAAGCCCGGGCTCAAAAATAGCCGAGTGGCCATGACGTTGGCCTGATGCGTACCAGCGGCTCGACCATCCTGGAGACCCTTTATCGCCCCCCTGATCACCACTGGCTGTGCGCAACCGCGCCCGATCCAACCCCAAGCAATTCCTGAGTAAGGTTGCGAGCTGCTTGCGAAGGGCAAACCCTTCGCAGTTGCCAGCATCGTGGCCGGGGTGATCGTTGGGCCGGCCGCCATGCACGAGATTGCAGGCCAGCGTGGCATATTCCGCACTTTCCGGATCAGCTAATCACCCACATTTGAAGCGTCTGGCGACGAAAGCATATCCTCATTTTCATATGTTCTCTGATCTGTATCGCAAAGCGGCGGAACTCGCCTCCCAGGGCAAGTCTTTCGCTATTGCCACAGTGGTTCGGGTTGAGGGCTCGTCGTCGGCCCAGCGCGGCTCCAAGGCCATTATCGATCCACTGGGCAAACTCCTGCTGGGATGGGTGGGCGGAGGCTGCGCCGAGAGCGCGGTGAGAAGCGAAGCCCTGAAGTGTATCGAAACCGAGAAGCCCCGGCTGATTACCGTGGACATGAGCGATGAGCAACTGGGCGTGGGTATGCCTTGCGGAGGGACCATGGATATATTTATTGAACCTGTTCTGCCCCAACCCGAACTTCTCATCGTGGGCCACGGCCGCATCGCCGAAACACTTGCTGTGCTGGGACACTTGATGGGCTTTAAGATCACCGTCAACGATCCTGCCGCTGATCGCGCTGCTTTCCCGCATGCGGAGAAGATCGTCACGGAAGACTTCGATCTCACCGAAACTCCCATCGGACCGAAATCCTTCGTCGCGATTGCCACGCAGCACAAGAGGGATCATCTTTGGCTGCAAAAGGCACTCGAGGGCAACGCAGCATACGTTGCATTGATTGCCAGCCGCCACCGGGCAAGGTTAGTGCTTGAGTATCTTCGCGAGGGCGGACTTCCGGAAGAAAAAATCGCGACCGTCTGGGCGCCCGCCGGCCTCGACCTGGGCGCATCAACTCCCGAGGAGATTGCTTTGAGCGTCATGAGTCAGATAGTGGCGCTTCGCCGCGGTGGCAACGTCAGCCTGCATCTGAAGGAAGTCAGCCTGACCAACCACGCCTCGCTCGCAGATGCTGTGATTCGTCAGTGCGAGACCGACAGCATTTCCTGATCAAAGATTCCCTGCTTCACGATCGACTGCTTCAATCAATGCACACTCATCTTGACCGGATTCGCCAAAGCGTCGCAATCGCTCATAGTCGTCCTTGTTGTCGATGTCGAGCAGAATTCCCACATCATTCACCTCCACCTTGACGATTCCCTCCAGGTGACTCCCAAAGATCGCCCGGCAGCCTATATCTCCATCGAGAGCCATAATCTCGGGAAAGACAGAACGGTGCAGGAGAACAGGGTTGCCACGGAAGCCCTTGTATAAGGGAATCACAATCTGCGCATTGGTGCGACGGTGTCGATCGATGATCCGATCGAGGGTTTCCGGGCGAATGAAGGGCTGGTCCGCCAGGACAACGAGTGCGGCGTCAGTCTGCGGATCAAGCGAAGAAAGTCCCTCTCGCAACGAACTCGCCATTCCGTGCTCGTAGTCCTCGTTGACCACAACCTTGAGATCCTCAGTTGCAGAGACTGGAAGCTGCTGCAAAATAGTCTGCGCGGAAAAGCCGAGAACGAGAACGATCTCATCCACTCCGGCGCCGTGAAGGTTCGCAAGCGTCTGCCCCAAAACAGTACTCTCGCCGAGGCGAAGGAGCTGCTTGGCTTCTCCCATGCGCCTGGACTTGCCTGCAGCTAAAATGACAGCCCCTACTCGAGAATTGTTCATTGTGGTCATCCAGGCCACTCAAATTTACTCGATTCTTTGCCGTCCCGAAAAAGTCTCATCGACTGCGTGTAAGAATCTCTGTCGATACCAGGATAACGATCGAATCGTCTCGACCGGCCGATGTCTAATTCGGGAATTGGATTTCGTCTGGTTCGCCTTCTGGGAGAGGCAAGGTTTTGACGCAGATACATGGGTGTCGTCTTTGTCCGACCGGGCTTCTGGCACATTCGCGCATCACGTCCCACTTTGGGTGATGGAGGCAGTCCCCCGCAACTATCGCAACCAGGGTCCTCACTCACATCAGCTAGCCAGTCGTCGAAACGGCCATTTCGGCACTCAACCGCTGCCGGGCGAAGTAGCTGGAAATGTCGAGGATAAGGTTAGTGGGGTTGTAGGCGAAGCCATCGATGCTTCCGTTCGTGGTCGACACGATGGCCATG
Organism: Acidobacteriota bacterium; assembly: GCA_013289875.1. GTDB lineage: Bacteria > Acidobacteriota > Terriglobia > Terriglobales > Acidobacteriaceae > Silvibacterium. Next base: position 8,792 of record JABCZC010000056.1, read on the forward strand.
TCTGTCTGAATCGTCATTCGCTTCATTCGGTTCGCTATTGGTGGATCACGCTAATGGCAGCTGCACCGAGCGCAAGTTGTGAGAATAACTGCGACCAGTTAAGGAATCCACGCAGCGCGTTGGGTGTGATGGTCTTCTCAGGCACTACGATCGTGTCGCCGGGATTCATAGCTAAAGCATCGAAAGTGTTTCCCCAGAGCCCATTCGCGCTGACGCGGCTTATCACCGAACCATCGGCGCGAATAATAAACGCGTGCTTCATATCGGCGTTGCGGTCCGCGCCGCCGGCCAGATGCAGATAGGCTCCCGCGCGCCGTTGGCCGCTGTAAAGAAACGAATTTTGATCGTACACAGAGCCCACCACATTTACCGTGGCTGGCGCGGGAGGCACCGCGAAGCGGTCTCCATCCTCGAGCGCGATATCGGGAAGACTATCTACGCCGGTGCTTCTGGACTGCAGTTCGAGAACGATGCGGCCGGTCGCCCGGATCTGCTGCAGGCGCGCGATCAGCTCCTGTTCACTGGCCTGGCTGGCTGTGGCGCTGGCAATATCCTGCGGCGTGACTGCCTGGGCGGCGACGGCGAGGGTGCCGCGCTGGATCTGCAGCTCGAGGTTGCGTACGTACTCCTGAATTCGCTGCTGTTGTGCGATGCGCGTGGATTCGCGCGTGAACTCCGAACCATAGAGGTAGGCGCTCGGCGTCAGCCCTCCAGCGCGCCGCACAAGATCGCGCAGAGTCTCGCCCGCCTGCACGCTGTAAATACCCGAATGGGCAAACTCTCCTTCGAGACGGACGAATTTTGTCTGCTGCATCAGAGGCACGTGGATATCCGCCTGGGAGAAGATCGTGACCACGTCGCCGGCCTGCAACTCGAGATTTTGTGAAGGATCGTGCTGAAGGACGAGCCTGCCGGGATCGAACGGTATCAACGAAGTCTTCAACGTGTTCTTGTCCATGCGCTCGATCACGGCATAGTCCCAGTCGATCTCCGGAGCGCTCAGGCGCACGTCGTTGCGCGGCGCTCCCGAGGTCGTGTTTTGTGTATTTACGGACTGTGATCCAAGAGCGGCATTGGCTGCCTGCTGATTTGCCCGTTGGTTCGCGGGGTAAGTGTTGCGGACGCCGCTCTGGTCTTGCGGGTAGTTCTGATTGTAGTAGTAGTCCTGGCTGTTGTCCTGGTTATAGTAGTCCTGACCGTACTGCTGATCATAGGTTGACTGCTGGTTTTCCTGTCCGTATTGATTGGTGGGAACCGGTTGTTCTCCCTGCGGCTGCGCTATGCCGGCATTCGGCTGGCCCGGGTACGCAGGATTAACACCGGTGCGCGGCGTAACCGGAAGGCGCTGCGGGCGGTTCAGTTCATAAGGCCGCGTCGGCTGGAAGAGCGTTGGAAATCTCTCCAGCGGCTCGAATTCCGGACCAGGCAAGCCGAGTTGCGTCCGCCTCCACCAATAATTGCGGGTGATCAACGAATCACGATCGGGAATAAGGTCGCTCAACCGCATTCCCGCATGCCACTCGAACCTTCCCGGGTTGGCGGTGTTTCCCCGCAGGGTGACCGTTTTCTCGTACATGGGAACGATCGACAGGATGCGGACGATATCTCCGTCTACCAGGGGCGTCGCCAAACCCGCGGTATCGAATGCTGTTTCCATCGTTCTCCGGCTTTGATGCTCTACGATGCGGTCCAGGGAAATCCGGGAATCAGAGGCTATGGCCGACGCGCCGCCCGCGTCCTTCAAAGCGTCGCCGATGGTCTCGTTTTCAATCAACTCGTAAATGGCGGGATTCCTGACACTGCCGGTGATGGCCACTTCGCGGCCAACAGGCGGAATATAGATCACATCGCCGGGGAGCAGCTTCACATCCTTCGATTTGTCTCCACGAAGCAGAAGCGCGTAGAGGTCCAGGTCGGTGACTGTTGCTCCCTCTCTGCGCAGTTGAATATGCCGCAAACTCCCAACGACTGTTGGGCCACCGCTCGCGAACAGCGCGTCTGCCAGCGTGCTCAACGAACTTACGGTGTAGACGCCGGGCCGCCGGGCCTGGCCGGTCACATAGACCTGAACTGAGCGTATGCTTCCCAGGTCGGCAGTCAGATCGAAATTGCGATAAATTCTCCCGATCGCGGAGCGGAGGTGCTGATCGACATCGGAGAAACGCAGGCCGGCTAGATGAATAGCCCCCACCTGTGGAATATAAATCTCTCCGGATCGATCCACCCTCAGATCGGCCCTGAAATTCACCTGCCCCCATACACGGATGCGTATCTCATCTCCTGGGCCTATTGCGTAATCCGGTGGCACGGGTGTCAGATCGAGCGGCGCAAAGGTGGAGGGCACATTACGGAACAGATCTTCTCCGAAGACAGGCAGCACTTGTCCGGTGGTGGACGCGACGAATTTCTGAAACTCGGAAAGCGGCTCTGGAGGAGTTCTTGTTTGTTGATTCCTGTTCCTCAGACGCATTGTCAGATCGTCATTGTCCCTGTACGTGGGATTTGTCGACCCCCCGCCCAGCGGCGACACCTCATTCGTGTTGTTCCGCTGCGTCGTTCGGTCCGACAGTATTGGGCCCTGATTTTGCTGGGTGCACGCAGAAGAGCCGGCCTCCATCGGGTCCGAACAATCGACGCTGGTGTTTTGATCCTGTATATTGGTCGGAACACTCTGAGAGCTGGCTGTCGCTCCCGCTGTCAGTGTGATGAGAAGCAATGGCCACGCTCGCCAATTAATCATGCAAAGTAAAACCCGCCTGGAATCATGATACTGGATGGTGGTTCTTATCGCCCAGCCATCTTCTGTCTGAGTAATCCTGGGAACCTGAGTTTAGTAGAACGCTTCACAAACCCGAAATGGAGCATTAGAGTTTAGGGGAATCCGGAATGTAACTCTGTGTGATCTGAAATCCATATTTGGATGAGAAAATCATCCGGAGAGTTAGTTAGCACAAGAACGATTTCTCTGTACATAGGAAAGATTTCTCTGTAAACGAATGGTAAGACGGGATATTCCCCCACTGAAGTGCAGTACGTTTCCTGCTCGCTACTTTTTCGAACTCTGGAGTTTTCCCCCCTATGAGTGCACTGTCGTTCGGTGAGTTGGCTTCCGTCGATAACGCAACCTGTATCGACGAAGATTATAAAGTCTACGTATCTGATACATGTCGAGATCAAACCGCTTCTCAGATACCAGTGCCCGCTTCGAACCTCATGCTGGTGCAGATGGCCAGCCGGTGGGTAACCTCTAAACAGCGCCGTTGCTTCGACTGCTTTATCGCAATATCGGCTCTGCTGCTTTGTCTTCCAGTTCTGGTGTTGGTGAGCCTGCTCGTAGGGTTGAGCTCTCCGGGGCCGGTCCTGTTCCGTCAGCGACGCATGGGGCGGAATGGCCGGGAGTTCACGCTTTATAAGTTTCGCTCCATGCGCGTCGAAGAAAGTCCCGGATCGGATATCACCGTCATAGGTGATTCAAGAATCACCAGGGTCGGCTCTTTCCTGCGTCGCTATAAGCTCGACGAGCTCCCCCAATTCTGGAACGTGGTCAAAGGCGACATGAGCCTTGTAGGACCGCGGCCGAAATTGCCGCACCATGAGGCGCTTCAAATGACCGTTCGTCCGGGCATCACGGGTGCGGCCACACTCGCCTTTCGCCACGAAGAAGAACTACTGCTTGGCATCCCGGAGCATGAGCTGGAATCCTTCTATGAATCCTTCATCAAGCCGACAAAGGCGCAACTTGATTTCGAGTACATACACAACGCGACGTGCCGAAGCGATATTCGTCTGCTCTTGAGCACAGTAAGCTCATGCCTAAATTTGTCGAAAAAGGTGTTTGCAGACTGGCAGAGCGTTTTGAGGTTCGCGTGGGATGGATCGTATAAACAAAACGATGGGGCTTCCCTCTTCGGAAAGCAGATAGCTGATCCCGTGTCTACGGCCTTGAAGATCGAGGGATCGTCTCAGAAAGTCGTCGGCGAGGAAGACCGCTTCCAGGTATCTACCTAACAAATTAGGCCACAGGTGCACACGTCCTCGTGCAGATTCGCTTAATTATTTCCCTTGGGAGATGACTTTCGCCTTATTTTCGCCTATGCTGGCTTTTGACCCATGGCTACGGCACCAAGTCTTCGCGCCCAGATAGAGGCCACGCTTTCAGGCCGCGTCCCTGCTGCATTTTCACTCAAAACTAAACAAGCACTGGTACTCTTCTCCACTGGAATAGCCGAAGCAGACGCGATTCTGGAGGGTGGCATACCACGCGGAAGCATTACTGAAATTAGTGGAGCGACTGCTACCGGTAGAACCACCTTTGCGCTCTCCATCGTTGCAGGCATCACTCAATCCGGAGCAGCTTGTGCCTGGGTGGACGTTCACGATGCGTTGTCCCCGGAATCAGCGGCAGCGGCAGGGGTGGTCTTGGAGAGACTGCTTTGGCTTCGCACCAGGGCCATCTCGACTGAGCCGCGAGCTGATCCACCAGCGCAGAGAAATCAGCCTTCACCGCCAGCCCTGAAGCGACAATCCGTTCCTCATGGCGGAGGTAGTAAACACCCGCGCAACGAAACTCGCGGAATGGACAGTGCTGTGTCGTTGCTCTTCAAAGGTGAAGGTGGTCTGCTACGAGATAAGGCCATCGGCACACCCGGCAGAAGCAATCGACCGCTGAGTGAGCCAGTATGTGCAGAGCCGTTAACGCGAGTGCAGCGAAATGAGCAGGTAGCGTACGATCGTCTGCCCGCTCGACGCGGCGAATACTTTCTGAACGGGTTTGCGGAAGCGATGCAAACCGAATCACGGCCCGCGCCCAGTAAGCCCATACGGTCCACATCTGAGAAACCGTGGTCGCGTCTGGAACAGGCTCTCAAGGCCACGGATCTGTTGCTGCAGACTGGTGGCTTCGCTGCCATCGTGCTCGATATGGGAGATCTTCTGCCACAGCAGACGATGCGTATTCCACTGGCTTCGTGGTATCGCTTCCGGCTCGCAACTGAACAAGCGCGCACCGCACTCATCCTGCTAACGCAATCCCCATGTGCCAGCAGTTGCGCCGCGCTCGTGTTGCGCTGTGAGCCTGCTCAGGCTGAAGCATGGAGTGCCGACGGCGAAACGTCACTCTTCGAGGGCCAGCGCTACACGCTGATACAGGAGCGGAATCGCAATGAAGGCTCCGCATGTGTGCAGAAGAAGCCACCAGCACGAGCAGACTTGCACGCTCAAACAGAATGGACAAGGGTGCGCTGATGTATGCCGCTCTGCACACACCAGACTTCCATGTGCAGGCAGTAGCGCATCGGCAGCCGGAACTCCGCAAGCAGCCTATGGTGTTACTCGACGGTGAACCACCACAGGAGATCGTCTTCGCCACAAACAAGCAAGCCCGTGCATTAGGTATTCAGACGGCCATGAGCCGTTTGCAGGCCGAATCGTTTACGGCTGCAGCCGTCATGCATCGCATACTGGAATGCGAAGACACAGCACTGGCGATTCTTCATACGATAGCCTGTTTCTTCTCCCCGCGTATTGAAGCCATTGCGACACATCCCGGCACATACGTTCTCGACATTCAGGGCATGAGCAGCCTGTTTGGTGATGCTGCCCAACTCGCAAACAAATTGCGCCAGAGGATCATGGCAGCTGGATTCCTGGCGAATATCGCTGTGTCGGAAAACTTCCATGCCGCTGTGTGCCTGGCGCGTGGAAGAACAGGCGTGTCCATCGTTCCACCCGAGAACGAAGCGAAGGCATTAGGGCCACTCCTTTTGCAGGTTCTTGACCTTGAGCCGGAGCAGACGGATATGTTCAGCTCGTGGGGAATCCGCACCTGTGCAGAAGTCGCTGCGCTCTCTGAAACAGATCTGATAGCCCGCATAGGGCAGTCTGGAAAGCGTCTGCACGCGCTCGCTCGTGGGGAATGGCCCCACCTGATGATTCCAGTAGAGACGAGTTTTGAGTCTGAACTTGTGGAAAGTGTAGAGCTGGATCATCCGGTCGAGATGCTCGAGCCTCTCCTGTTTTTATTGGCGCGGATGATTGACCAGCTTCTAACACGAGTGCTGTCTCATTCGCGCGCAATTGCTTCGCTGCAAGTCATCCTCAAACTCGAACGTGATGTAGACGGGAAGTTCCACACCCATCAGCGCATCATCCGTCCTGCGCTGCCCTTGCAAGATGCACGCACCCTGCTCAAACTGTTGCAGCTTGATCTGGAAGCCCACCCGCCTAAAGCAGCCATCGTCGCGCTTGAACTTCACGCACAGTCTGCAAAACCTCACCGCGCTCAGCACGGCCTCTTCCTTCCCCAGGCACCTGAGCCAGGACGTTTGGAGGTATTGCTCGCGCGTCTACGCAAGCTGCTGGGTGATGAGCGGGTAGGTTCACCGGAACTGCTCGACCAGCATCGCCCCGATGCGTTTCGCATGGCTCGCTTCTCTCCACCGGCCCCTAAGCTCAAAGAACAACAACCTGCATTCCTGCCAGCGGCACTTCGCGTATGCAGGCCGCCTCAGGCGATCGGCGTTGCACTCAATGGAGTCTCACCAACACAAGTGTTTTGGAATAGGCAACAGTACAACGTCACAGAACGTGCAGGCCCTTGGCGGCTCAGCGGTCAATGGTGGTCTGAATCCAATTGGAGCCGTGAAGAATGGGATGTGAGGCTGACCGGCGACAAGACAGGGCAGACATGCCGGATCGCGCGCGACCCACGCTCAAACTGCTGGTACATGCAGGGAACGTATGACTGATTACATAGAGCTACACACGCGTTCGGCTTTCAGCTTTCTTGAAGGCGCCTCCCTGCCTGAATTCCTGATGGCCTGTGCTGCCGATCTGGGAATGCCCGCAATGGCGTTGCTCGATCGCAACGGCGTATATGGAGCGCCGCGGTTCCACACCACCGGTCAGAAGCTGGGAGTGCGAGCGCACATCGGGGCGGAGATAGCCGTCTGCGATCTGGGCCGGCGGTTACGTCCACCTGCATACCTGCCCCACCTGCACCCAATTGAACCAGTACGCCTGCCCTTGCTGGTGAAGTCTCGTACTGGATACCAGAATCTCTGCCATCTCATTACCCGCTACAAGATGCGTGAAGGCACCAAGGCGGAGGGTGCAGCTATACAGAAGGAAGTGGAGCAGTACCGCAAGGGCTTGGTGTGCCTCACCGGGGGTGACGAAGGCCCACTTGCCGCCGCTTTGTCGACGGGCGGATATGACGCCGCGCTGAAGACAGTTGAGAATCTGGTGAATATCTTCGGCCAACGAAATGTCTACCTCGAATTGCAGCGTCACTTCAACCGCGAGGAAGAGCACCGCAACCGTGCCGCCGTCAGCATCGCACGATCCTTAAACCTGCCCCTGCTGGCAACGGGTGGAGTCAGTCATGCAACAGCGTGCGAGCGTGAGGTGATGGATGTCTTCACCTGCATCCGGCACAAAAAGACACTCGATACTGCCGGCCGCCTGCTGGCGCTGAACACCGAACGGCATCTGCGCTCTGCCAAGGAGATACGGCAACTTTTCTACGACTATCCGGAAGCGATTGCCAATACCAGAGAGCTATCGTCTCGCCTCCAATTCGAGATGAATGATCTGGGCTATCAGTTCCCAACTTATCCAGTTCCAGATGGGCAGACGATGGACTCATTTCTGCGCCGGCAAGTCGGCAACGGCATCCGTTGTCGTTATTTCCCCAAAAACGATGCAGACCTCTACGCCAGAGCGCAGAAACAGGCCGAGCGCGAACTTCGCTTGATCGAGCAGCTGGGGCTTGCAGGCTATTTCCTGATCGTCTGGGATATCGTGAAGTTCTGCAAAAGCAACGGTGTGCTGGTGCAGGGCAGAGGCTCAGCCGCGAACAGTGTTGTCTGCTATGCACTCGAAATCACCGCGATTGATCCGGTTGGCATGGGCTTGCTCTTTGAACGATTCCTTTCGGAAGAGCGCGGCGAGTGGCCCGACATTGATCTCGACCTACCCAGCGACACAGAGCGAGAGCGGGCTATTCAGTACGTCTATCAGCGTTATGGCGAGCTTGGCGCAGCCATGACAGCCAATGTGACCACCTACCGCGGCAAATCCGCATCACGCGAAGCCGGCAAGGTTCTCGGCTTCGACAGCGACACGCTGGGCAGGCTCACTTCACTGGTCGGCGCGTGGGAGTGGAGAGGGCCGAACGATACGCTCGAAAACAGCTTTCGCGCAGCTTCCTTCGATGTGCAGCATCCACGGATCGCGAAATACCTTGAGCTTTGCCAGCGGATGCAGGACCTGCCACGAAACCTGAGCCAGCATTCGGGCGGAATGGTGATTTGCCAGGGGCATCTCGATTCCGTCGTACCTTTGGAGCGCGCGTCAATGCCCGGTCGCACTGTCGTGCAGTGGGACAAGGAAGACTGCGCGGATATGAAGATCATCAAGGTTGATCTGCTTGGGCTCGGCATGATGGCAGTGATGAAAGATTGCGTGGAGCTTGTGCCGCGGCATTACGGCAAGCCTCTCGATCTGGCCCAACTACCCCATGATGGTGACGTTTATAAAACACTCCAGCAAGCAGACACCGTAGGTATGTTTCAGGTGGAGAGCAGAGCACAGATGTCCGCTCTTCCCCGAAATCGTCCAGAGAAGTTTTACGACCTGGTGGTGCAGGTGGCCATCATTCGTCCCGGGCCAATCGTGGGCAAGATGATGAATCCCTACATGCTGCGCAGGCAGCACAAGCAGGAAATTACTTACCCTCATCCCCTGCTCATTCCAGTGTTAGAACGCACGTTGGGAGTGCCGCTCTTTCAAGAGCAGCTGATTCGCATTGCGATGGTGGTAGCAAACTTTACCGGCGGCGAAGCGGAAGAGTTGCGCCGGGCAGTGGGAATGCGCCGTTCACGCGACAAGATGAAAGCGCTGGAAGTAAAGCTGCGCAAGGGAATGACGGAGAATAACGTCGCACCGGAAGCGCAGGAGCAAATTGTTCAGGCCATCAGTTCGTTTGCTCTCTATGGATTTCCTGAGTCTCATGCTGCCAGCTTCGCGCTCATCGCATATGCCAGCGCCTACATCAAGCAGCACTATCTTGCGGCGTTCACTTGCGCGATGCTCAACAATCAGCCCATGGGGTTCTACTCGCCCGCCACGCTTATCAGCGATGCGAAGCGTCACGGCTTGAAGGTTCTGCCCATCGATGTGCAGCGTTCGGACTGGCTCTGTACGCTTGAACAACTGAGCGATGCTGAATGCGGAAAATTCTCAGACCCGTTCGCCCTGAGGCTCGGATTCCGATATGCCCGAGGGTTGCGCGAACAGAGAGGCAAAGAAATTGCTCACGCCAGAGAGACAGATGGCCCATTCGCCTCGGAATACGATCTGCAACGTCGAGTGCCTGAGATACGCAAAGCTGAGTTAACCTTGCTCGCCAAAACTGGCGCACTGAACTGGACTGGCGAGAAGCATCATCGTCGCACGGCTCTGTGGCGCGCGGAACGTGCTGGCCAGGCCGTAGGACCACTATTTGAAAATGCTCCTGATGCTTACGAGGCCGACACATCAGCACCACTCGCTGCCATGAATACGGAAGAGCGTCTGGTGGCTGACTTTCGGGGGACAGGGCTGACAGTTGGGCCGCACCCGATGTCCTATCACCGCGTGGGGCTCAACAGAATGGGAATCATCAGGGCTGCTGATCTGCACGCAATGCAAAATGGCGTCCATGCTCGGATTGCAGGCTGTGTGATTGCACGTCAGCGTCCCGGCACTGCCAGTGGTTTTGTCTTCCTTAGCCTCGAAGACGAGAGCGGGATTTCCAATGCAATCATCCATCCTGATCTGTACGAACGAAATCGTGTGGTGGTGACAACCGGGAAGTTCCTGCTGGTCGAAGGCACGCTACAGAATCAGGACGGAGTGGTATCCGTGAAGGCATCCGCCGTCAAGCATCTCGCCGTCAGTGCTGTAGATGTTCGGTCGCATGATTTTCACTAGCCGTCTACTCCCCTCGGCTCTTTTCCGAAACCCTTCAACTATGGCCCAGGACTAACACCTCTCTGTAGACAGCGCCAAGCTTGCCGTCGATGCTCCTACCTTCTTCGACAGTGAAGTATCGTCAAATGAGCAGTTTCCACGTCTTCGGTGTTCGGAGATCGTAACTTTCATTGATAATGAGCGACGGGAACAATCGGACAGGAGCGCCATGACCTATCAGCCCAATCGCCGCAGCTTTCTCATCGCAGGCGGACTCACCGCCCTCGCCTCCACCAGAGTGCTTGGTGCGAACGACATTCTTCGCATCGGAGTCATTGGAGCGGGAGGCCGCATGCAATGGTTGCTCGATTGTGCCGACAAGGTCGGCCCCTGCCAGATTGTTGCTGTGAGCGACGTATACGCTCCGCGCCGTGATGCCGTCAAAGAGAGATCCAACGGTGTCGCGACGACCCACGTCGATTATCACGAGGTGCTCGAGAAGGATATCGATGCCGTGTTGATCGCGTCCCCGGATCACTGGCATGTTCGCATGGCCGTCGATTCTCTCGCCGCCGGCAAAGACGTCTACCTGGAAAAGCCGGTCACCCACACGATCGAAGAAGGCGCCGTGCTCACCCACGCCGTTCGCTCCGGCAAACAGATTCTGCAATGCGGCATGCAGCAGCGCAGCTGGCATCACTTTCGAGATGCCGTCGATTTGATTCAGGGAGAGAGCCTCGGGCGCGTCACCCAGGTGAGAACCTACTGGTGGCAGAATTATGGCCGAGGCGGCGGGAACAAGCCTGTAGATATCCAAGCCCTCGATTGGAAGCTCTGGCTCGGTGGCGCTCCCGATCAGCCCTTCAGCGAAGAAAAGTTCTACCGTTGGCGCTGGTTCTGGAACTTTGGCGGCGGGGCCATGACCGACCTGTTCACCCACTGGATCGATGTGGCCCACTGGGCCATGAAAGTGGATCAGCCTCGCGATGCGCAGATGCTCGCCGACAAATATGTTTTCGAGGAATGGGAGTGTCCCGACACGGTGCAGGCAGCGTTCCGCTATCCCGGCTTCGACGTGGTCTACGAGGGCATGATGAGCTCCTCGATCGATGACGGCGGCCTTGAATTTCGTGGGACGGAAGCGACCCTGAAGATCAATCGCAGCGGATTCGGCGTTTATCGAGAGGGCGTGCAGGGCAATCAGAATCCCGTCCTCAAGGAAGAGAGCTTTCGCGATGGAACCATCTCGCACATGCAGAATTTTTTTGAGTGCGTCAAATCGCGCAAGGATCCCAACGCGCCCGTGGAAGCCGGAGTCGCCGCAGCCCGTGCCGGCCAGATCGCCAATCTGGCGTATCGCGGCAAGGGCCAGATTTCGTGGCCGCTGAAGTCGGCCTGAGTAGCCAACCTTGCCTGCGGCGGAAGAAATCAGGCCAGCGCCACCTCGATCTTCTTTGCTTCGCGATCGAGCTTCACGATGCGGAAGCTACGCACCTGGCCAACCTGAAGAGTTTCGGATTTGACAGGCGCTGCATTTCCCTTCCAGCAGGCCTGCAACATCGAGGTAAGTGACGACAAATCCGGCTTGGCTTCATCCTTCTTCTCTGCTGCGGCAGGAGCGCTTGTCGCAGACCGGGAGATCGCCCGCACACCTTCACCGAGTTCAACGATCGCGAGACCCGATGACTGCTCGACCAGGCGGCCGGAGACCACGTCGCCTTCGTTGTGCTCATCGAGATACTCGTCAATGCTGGTCGGGACAAGCTGCTTCATGCTCAGCTTGATCTGGCGTTTCTCCCTGTCGATGGCCAGCACCTGGGCCTTCACCACCTGACCGGCCCTCAAGACATCCTGCGGATGGTTGATATGCTTCTCGGCGCTGATTTCGCTGACGTGAACGAGACCCTCCACGCCTTCTGTGAGCTGCACGAAGGCGCCGAACTTCATCAGGCGCACAACCGGGCCTTCGATTGCCGAACCCACCGGAAATCTCAGAGACACGTCAGTCCATGGATCGCCGAGAGCCTGCTTGAGCCCGAGAGAGATGCGTCGCTCAGCCTGATTCACCGACAGAACGACCGCGTCTACTGTATCTCCCTGCTTGAGAATATCGCCCGGCTTCCGGACCTTCTTCACCCACGACATCTCGGAAACATGAATGAGCCCTTCGATCCCCGGCTCCAATTCCACAAAGGCTCCGAAGTCCGTGAGGCGCGTGACGGCACCAGTGATCCTTTGGCCCACCTTGTATTTGTCGGCCGCGGAATCCCAGGGCTCCGGTTGAAGCTGTTTGAGGCCGAGGGAAATGCGCCTGGTGTCAGCGTCGACCTTCAGAATCTTGACCTGTAGCTCCTGACCAACGGACAGCACATCCTCGGGCTGATTCACCCGGCTCCAGGCAATATCGCTGACGTGCAGCAGTCCATCGACTCCGCCCAGGTCGACGAAGGCCCCGTAGGCAGCGAGGCTGCGAACCGTGCCAATGACCACATCGCCCTCCTTCACCTCCGAATAACGGTTCGCCTCGCGAGAACGTGCCTCTTCCTCGACAATCACGCGGCGGTCAACGACGACGTCCTCATCAGTCACGTCGAGCTTGATGATCCGGCAGGTAATCTCCTGGTCGACGAGCTTCTCCATCTCGGCGGCATCGCGAACGCCGCTGCGCGAAGCCGGCATAAAAGCACGCACGCCCACATCGACGCTGAGTCCACCCTTCACGACTCCCGTCACCCTGCCCACAATGGCGGCCTTCTGCGCGAAGGCCTCTTCCAGGGACGCCCAATCTTTCACTGGCGCCAGTTTGAGTCGGGAAAGCTCGTAATAGCCCTCCTCGTTGCGACCCTTCACGGAGACCGAGATTTTCTGACCACTCTCGATTCCTTCGGCGTTGTTGTCGAAGGCTGCGCGCGGCAGAATCCCCTCCGTCTTGTATCCGATATCCACGAACACCGACTCGGCGGAGACGGACACGACGGTGCCCTCCAACTGCTTTGTGCCGTTTTCTTTCGTGTGTGTGTGGCTCTGCTCAAATTGTGCGAGGAGCGTTCCAAAGGATTCTGTAGACTCCGTCGATTCGGTGGGTTCTGTGACGGATTCAGACGGAGCGTCAGGGGCGGAGGAGGAAATTTCTGGAATGCTGTTGTTTGTCATGACTGCTTGTTATTCATTTTTGCATGATCGGCGAGTTCTTCGCACCGATATCGCCCCTACAGATGGAGACGAACCCGCCAGCGAGTGAGCACGGAGGCAACCGCCAGGATGAGAAGCGTGAAAACCGCCGAGCGCGCCACGCCCGCCATTCCTGCGTGAAAGTGCGTCTCAAAATACGTGAAGCCGAGGAGAGCCGTGAGATATGCGTAGAAGTCCGGCAGGAGATATGTCAGCAACGTGTTCTCGCCCGCAGGTTTTACAAAGGCAGCCCAGCGTGTTCGAGATTTCACGTCGCAGATCCAGTAAAGCAGCATGAAAGCCAGCACACTCGCGCCTTCGCTCGCCAGGCACCAGGTTGGTGTCGCGCGAATTTTTGAGATGCCCAGCGGGGCGAGCAATCCAGCGGCCGCCAGCATCGCCATGGCGAAAGCGAGAGCAAGAACCATTTTGTCCCGAAGCCGCGTCCAGCGATGCGTGCCCAGAAAAATCGTCGAGGTTACGACGCCCGCCATCGTAATCGAAGCCCAGGCTCCGGAACTGAATGGCCAAAAGTACAGCGGTATTCGTCCCTCAACGTGAATGTGATGGGCTGTCAGCAACGCACAGAACGCGGTGAGAGCTGCAAACCACACCAGAGGCGCCCACAACCAGCGTCGAGTAGGAATGTACAGCAGCGCAATTGCAAAATACGTGTAGCCGATCAGCCCGAGAATCTCCGGATAAGAGCCGTCGATCCATCCAGCATTCCCGCTTTCCGCCGTGCGCCGGAAGATCGCGAAGACGATAACCAGCAGAATCAGCCCCACGATGCGCAGGGCGCGATAGACCCGGGCGTAGCGCGGGTCACGGCTCGGCACGAGCCAGAAAAAGATCCCGCCGGTCAACCCGAGCAGAGCCCACGCAGCCCCCGATATCCCCACGCGCGCGGGATCTACCTTATCGGCATTCGCCAGGATCAGCCCGAGAACGATCAGCCCCGCCGCTCGCAGTCCCACGTGCAGCCAGAGGGCCAGATGCGACGGGTTCTGTCTGAGCCGCCGCTCGATCGCCAGCGGCATCGACATGCCGACGATGAAGAGAAAGAACGGGAAGACCATATCCACATAGGTCATGACGTCCTGTTGCGCGTGTGCGTGATGGGTCCACCATGGCAACCCCTTCACCTCTCCCACATCGTTGACGAAGATCATCACCAGCATCGTCAAGCCGCGAAAGATATCGATCGAAGCAACACGCGACGTGGTGCTTCCCGCTGCCGCAGGCGTAGATGCAACTGCAGGTGCGGCGCTCATCGCTGGCTTGCCTGTTGAGTCCCGTGTGCGTCCGAGGCAATCTTCAAGCCCGCATCGATAGCGCTCAGCAGGGCGCCCGAGGGATCACCCGAGTAATCCCAGAACATCATGCCTGCAAGATGATGATCGCGGACGTACTTGCACTTGAGCGCAAGCGATTCCGGATCTTCGTAGGATACGAAAATCTTTTTCTCCGCGTTGTAGAGATAAGGAACCGACGCCGGCGCATCCCAATAGCGGGTGTAACCGTGGTCCAGCATGGTGCCTGTCACGTCTCCGTACTTCGCAAACGCATTGGGCACTCGCTCGCCCGGCTGAAAGAGTCCATTATTCAACGCGGGCACCTTGCCCCACACGTGCCCGTAGAACGGTACTCCGAGCACAATCTTCTCCGCAGGTACGCCCGCCTGTTCGTACTCCCGTACCGACCGGTCGGCGGAAATCCCTCTCGGATCGGCAGGGTCAGTGAAGAGCGGCGCATGATTCCCGGTAATCTTCTGGTCGCCGGGCTCGTAGTAGTCGTACGCCATTAGGTTCACAGTGTCGACGTACTTCTGCACCTCGCCCATCTCCGTATGCTCGAGGAAGTCGCTCGTCGCTCCTGTGGCGACAGTGATATAGAGCCTGCGATGCCTTTCCCGCTTCATGCTGTCGAATCTCGCGCGCAATTCCTTCAGCAGCAGCGTGTAATTCTGCTTGTCCTCGGGCCGGAACCTTTGGGTAAAGCCCGCCATGCCCGGAAACTCCCAATCGATATCCAGGCCATCGAGGTCATACCGCGTCACGAACGCGGTCACACTGTCGATGAAGATGGCGCGGCTCTCTTTCGTAAGCGCCATGTCGGAGAAGCCTCCCGACCACAGCCATCCTCCCACCGATACCAGAACGGTAAGCTGCGGGTTATCTCGCTTGAGCGCGTTGAGCGCAGCTAGGTTGCCAGCATCTGCTGCGGAGCCTTCCACGATGCGACCTTGTGCGATATTCGCGAAGGCGTAATTCACGCGCGTGAGCTTCCGCCCGTCCACCTGGCTTGGCGCGAGGGGGGCACCCTCGGTAAAAACATATGCGGTCACAACGGGCTTTACTGCCTCACATGGCGCGTTCCACACGAGCACGAACGTCATCATAAGAGCTAGCAGCAACAGAGGCCTGATCGCGGGGAGCTTTCGGTGGCGAGGTAAAGTACAAGGCAAATCCAGATGCTTCCGCAAAACAGGTTTCTGCAATAGCCCTCCATGCCCGGCGTTATGCACCGGCGACCGAACTCAGCCTATATGCGATCATTCACTGTTCGCAAATAATTTGTGAGAGAGGCTCCAAATTAGACGTACGATCACGCAACTTCTTGCTTCCTGCTCCTTTGCGCTATTCGCCTCGGCGGCTTTCGCCCGGCTGCACATGGTGGTTGACCACGTCGGATATGAAACGAAGGCTCCAAAACAGGCGCTGGTCGTCGCAGACGAGAAAAGCGCGCAGCAGGACCCTCCGCAAACCTTCGCCCTCATCGACTCCGCAACCGGCAAGTCCGTATTGACCGGATCTTTTAAGGCAGCGGGACAGGTAGATCGCTGGGGCGGCCGCACCTTTTGGCTTGCTGATTTTACAAACTGGGAAAAACCCGGCCACTACACGCTCACTGCGAAATCCATCTCTGGAGAGATCAGTTCCTGCGAATTCCTGATTGACGACAATCTGCTCGAGCGCAGCACCCTTTCCGACGTGATCTTCTACTTCAAGGGCCAGCGGGGAAGCGGCGACATCGACCGCGCCGATCGTCATCTTGCCCTACCCGACGGCAGAGGCTTCGTCGACGTGCGAGGCGGCTGGTACGATGCGACCGGCGACTACGGTATCCACCTCTCCCATCAGAACCCGACTTCGTACTTCAATCCCCAGCAGGTGCCGCTCGTGGTCTGGTCGCTGCTAAAGAGCTATCGAGTGCTCGAGGCCCGGCAGGACGACAACTTCAGCGAGTACAGGCGTCGCATGCTCGACGAAGGGCTCTTTGGCGCGGACTTCCTTGTACGCATCAAGCGGCCCGGAGGGCTCTTTTTTTGAGTCGATCACCGCGCCCGGCAAGGAGAAGCTGGCGAAGGATCGTGTGATCGGAAATCCAAACTGGCGGACCCAGATCAAGAAGAACGCCTCTGATTCCACCGAGCACATCGGCGTCGCGGAAGGCCCCCACGCCTACGAAGCTAGCTTCCGGGCAGGAGGCGGCATGGCCATCGCCGCGCTCGCGCTGGCCAGCACCATGCCCGTCGACGGCGAGTTCACGCGGGCTGATTATCTGAAGACAGCAGAGGACGCTTTCGCGTTTCTCGAAGCTCACAATCGTGAATTGCTGAACGATGGCAAGGAGAACATTCTCGACGACTACTGTACTCTGATGGCTGCAACCGAGCTGTATCGGGCGACGCACAACGAGAAATATCGCGCCGCAGCCGATCGGCGCGCCAACCGGCTGATGGCTCGCCTCATTTCGACCGACAAGTACCGCGACTATTGGCGTGCCGACGACGGAACCCGGCCATTTTTTCATCCGTCCGATGCGGGCCTTCCCATCATCAGCCTTATCGACTATTCAGGCATCGCTACTTCCGCTCAACAAAAACTCGTGCGGGATGCGGTAGCGCGCTCGCTGCGTTTCGAACTGAGCGTAACCGCGGAGGTGAACAACCCCTTCGGCTATTCACGGCAGCTAGTCCGGATGGGCGACGGTTCAGTGCGCGCAGCCTTTTTCTTCCCGCACGACACTGAGGCTGCTCCCTGGTGGCAGGGCGAGAACGCGCGCCTGGCCTCTCTCGCCGCTGCTGCGCGTCTGGCGGCGCCTCTCTTCAAGGATGATCCCGCCTTCCAGGCGCAGTTAGAAAACTATGCCTGGAACCAGCTGCACTGGATCCTCGGGCGAAATCCCTTTGACGCAAGCATGTTAATGGGCAGCGGACACGGCAACGCGCCGTATATGTTCTTCCGTTCGTACAAATACACCAGCGCTCCCGGCGGAATCGTCAACGGTATAACAGCTGCCACCGGTGACGAGGACGGTATCGCCTTCAATGAAGGCTATGCAGTTACCGGATCTGACGATGACTGGCGCTGGACCGAAGAATGGCTGCCTCACGCGGCCTGGTATCTCTATGCAGTGAGTTTGCCGCACCAATGATTATCTGCCTCGCAGCCGAGCGAGGTCACGCCGGTCGCGCTTCGACGGTCGTCCCTCCCGGGATGCCTCGAAATGCGGCATTGCTCTTTGCGCTTCCGCCAGCTTCAGTCGTAGCTCTCGACTCGCCTCTGTCTCACGATAGAGCGTCTGCGCAACCGACGCCGGGCCGCGCATCTCGCTCAAAAGCAGCACTTCCACCTGGAAATCGCCGCCCTCGTTCTTCACCTGCAGCAGATCGCCCACGCGCACTTCCCGGGAAGCCTTGGCTGGTTGTCCCTTCGCTGCAATCCTGCCGAGTTCGCACGCCTTCGCCGCCAGCGCCCGCGTCTTGAAAAATCTGGCCGCCCACAGCCACTTGTCCATCCGTACACCGTCGCTCATCTCAAGATTTTCCGCGCGACCTCTGCAGTGGGCGGAGCGATTGAGCGCGGAGTTTCGCGGGGCTCGCCCCGCATCAGGCTAAGAAAACTCCCCAGTTCGTAACCTGCGTCCTTGGCCGCCTGGCACGCATTTGACACAGCATCTTCAAGCTCACCGATCGAGCGCGACTCCTCCGCTTCCTGTTGTGCGATCTCCAGCAGCGCAGGCAGTTGCAGCCAGCTGAGCAATTCCTCAAACTGTTCTTTGTTGAAGTATATTTTGTCCGATGCCTCGTTGACACCCGCAAGCCATCTGACGTCCGAATCGGCCCAGAACTCTTCCGAATCTATCGAGGCCGACGGCGTGTCCTCCTGCCACAGCAGGATGCGTACTCGAGCAGCCGCTCGCCACGTATTTTCGCCTTCCAGTCCGATAGACGAAAAGATGTCCGCGAGAGCGGAACGCATTTGCAGCTTATCGAACAAAGAAGTCCTGATATCCGCTTTGGGAAAGCTGCACAGGACAATCCACGCCAGCACAGGAGCCCACGTCTGCTGCATGTGAACCCCCGGTTCATTGCTGGGCAGAAAGTCGCGAACCGCGGGCGGCCACGCCGTCGAGAAAATCCGTTCCATGCAGGGCAGACGGAGAGCGGCTACGGTCAGCGCTTCGCATGAGTTCCTGTAATCCAGCTTCGGGTCGGCAGAAACCGGAGTCTGGCTTTCCGTCCCACGCCCGATTTCGCCAGGCAGGTATTCTGCGGCTCTTTCGAAACAGCGTTGGCAACTCTCGATAAACCCTCCGAGGCGGGGATCGACTGTGCCCAAACTGACGCATGGCCCGGGAATGTCGGAGGTTTGCTCTTCAAGCAACTTCTCATTCGTATCCCGAGCCTCCCGTTTCACTGATCCATTATCGCTGCCTGCGGAGGCCATGCTCCTGGGCTCCTTAGTCTTCTCTTTGCTGTTACCGCTGCCGTTGTCCTCGACGATTTTTCGTACAGGCTCACCCGCGATTTCCGCGAACAAGTGGACGTTCCCGGGACTGATTGCCTGTCGAAATGCCTCATGCAGCGGACGCAGGCGGAGCTTTAATAGGGCTTCGTCGACGCTGTGAACACCCCTGCCGCCGAGCGAGTCGCACAGCGTATCCCAGGGTTGATCCGCGGACGATCGCAGCTCGCGCCAATCGAGCAGCACCATATATTGAAAGCCGCGCAACTCGATACTCAAACCCTGGTGATTTAGCTCCGTGGAGCGGCGGAGATACTCAAGGCCGCGCGCCATGTCGCGAAATGCAAGAATGACCGAGTCATCTACGGGCAATGCGAGCCCCTGCGTCAGGCTTCGTTGCTGCAACCCGCCGCTTCCCTTTTCCATCGACGCTGCCGAGAAATGGATGGTCCCACGCGTATTCCCATAGCGATTGTTGTAAAGAATAATGGCGCGCTGATCGTGCCAGCGGTTGGAATAGGCAAAGACATTCTCGTCGACCGTTCCGTGGTCGGTCCAGAAATCGTAAAGGACGAAGTTGGCGCTCTCGGCAAAGAGCTTGCGATTCTTCAGAAGCGGCGCGATGTCATGTTGATGGCGGGCAACCAGGCCCTCATTTGGATGCTCGTCCATGCGCGCCCGCTTGAACTCCATGCCGTAGCGTTCGGTGAAGCCCTCGATCTGCCCGTGGCCAAACATCGGCAGACCCGGCAGCGTGGCCAGCATCGTGCACACACCAAAATATTTGTCCCCATCGCCGAACTGGTCGATGGCGGTGCGCTCGTCGGGATTGCTCATGAAATTGACATAGCGCTTCAGGATGTCCGGATCGAATTCGATGGTCTTTTTCAGATACGACCGGTATTTGGCGTTCTCCTCGTCGCGCAGCATCACCATGAACGCGCTGTTATATACGCGATGCATGCCGAGTGTGCGGACGAAGTACCCCTCAAGCAGCCAGAAGGCTTCGGCAAGCAGGAGCGTTCCGGGAACCTCGGCGGCGACGCGGTCGACAACCTCGCGCCAGAACTCGTGCGGCATCAGGGCGTCGAATTCCTCCTGCGACATGGCGTTTTCGGCGCGCGAGGGAATCGAACCGCCGGTTCCCGGCAGCGGGTACCAGAGGCGCTGGATATGACGCCTGGCAAGCACCATCGCCGCGTCAAAGCGGATGATGGGAAACTGCCGCGCGACGTGAAGAATGGTCTGAATCACGTGCTCGCGGACTTCGGCTTTCAGGTAATCGAGCTGCGCCGTATCGTTCCAGGCGAAGCTGGTGCCGTCGTTGCCGTGATAGATGTAGCGGGTGGTTCCATCGCGATGGTTGCGCAGGCGGAAGGCCACGGCGGCGTCAGTCTGGTCGTAATAGTGGTCCTCAATTTTGATCTCGACCTGGCTGTCCGGCGATAAGTCAGGGCCGGTAAAGCTATAGACCGGGAACGGGCTCTCCCAGCGGTAGATAAACCAGTCAGGATGTTCGATCACCCACGGCGAGTCGATCCCCATGTGGTTTGGCACCATGTCGCTCGCCAACCTGATGCCGAACGCCGATGTCCTGTCGCGCAGGTTCGCGTATGCGGTCGGGCCGCCGAGATCTTCGGCAATGTGGTACTCCTTGAGCGAGTAGGCAGAGGCCACGGCATCGCTATGGCCTCGCAAGCGTTTGATGGTCCTCGAAGCGATGCTTCTCTCCCAGAGGCCGATGAGCCACAGGCCGGTAATGCCCTTGTCCGCAAGCAGCCTTAGTTCTTCGTCAGGAATCTGGTCCAGGCGATGAATGTGCCGTCCATATTTCTTCGACAACTGCTCCAGCCACACATAGGTGCTTTTTGCGATCAGCACCACGTTGGGCATCCAGGCCTGGTCGGCGCTGAACGCTTCGTACTCATGCAGAGGAGCCTGGTAATCGGCGGCGTATCGGCGCCCCGGACCGGCGAAATCCTCATCGAACCCGACGAACTCGTCCCCCACGAAGCCGGCGCCTCCCCATCCAGGCGCCCCATGGCGATGCCAGTCGGGTCCCGGCGGGTGAAAGCGCAGCCAGATGGCAATATCTTCTTCCCGCAGAACATCGATCGCCAGCAGCACCCGGCGCAGGTCCTCTCCGAGATACTTCGACCATTTTTCGCGAATGAAGTCCAGCTGTCCCGTAAGCGAATCCGGGGAGGCAAGCATCGGCGCGCGCAGCGCATCGAACAGGCTTCCTACCTCTGGATCCACCGGCGGCCGTGTCCCCAGATAATCCGGCAGAGCCGCAGTCACTTCCTTGTAGACAGTTCGCTGCTGCAGCTCCTTGTCTTCGAACAATTCCCGAAACGCGGCAAAGGCGGGATTCAGGTTCGCAAGCCACAGCAGCATGAGTTCTTCAAGAGCGGCTTCGCGATTCGGCAGGTCTTCGGTTGCACCGTTGAGCCATTCCGTAGCGGTCACTTCGCCTCGATAGACCGCTACGTTGGGAAAATGCTCGACAAAGGTGAGCAGCAGGCGTTCCAGATTGGCCGGTTCGATCTTCGCCGCGAACCACCGGATTGCGTCCGAGAGTACAGCCGGATCGATCTCCTTGCGATACCGGGAGGCCAGCGCATGATTGAGTTCGTCGATCAGACCCATGGCAAACAAAGCGCCTGCATTGATCGCCTTCGCCGGATCGGCTTCCGGT
>JABCZC010000057.1 GCA_013289875.1 Acidobacteriota bacterium
GGACGGTGAATGGGCCGATTTTCAGCAAAACGAAGAGTACAGAGCAAGCGGCTTCATATAAATGTGAGCGACTTTCACTCACTTTTCATCTGTCGTGCTGCTTCCGCCCTTGACAAGCTTCTCCTGAAGCGACTACCTTAGCAATCGGAAGGGGTAAGTGCTAACGGGCCGCCTGGCCCGGCTTATGGCGCGCTCCCGCCGGACTACCAAGTCCATTGAATTCAGCACCAAAGCTCGCGGGGCGAACCCCGCGCGAAGGAGAAGCAACGCAATGGCACCTGCAACCGCATCCGTAGCGACCACCTTTACTCCGCTTCACGATCGCATTCTGCTTCGGCGAATCGAAGAGGGTGAGACCATCCGTGGCGGCATCATCATTCCCGACAGCGCCAAGGAAAAGCCCCAGGAAGGCGAAGTGATTTCCGTTGGCAAGGGCAAGTCGAACGACGAGGGCAAGACCTTTCCTCTCGACGTGAAGGCTGGCGACCGCGTTCTGTTCGGCAAGTACTCCGGCACCGAGATCAAGATCGACGGCGAAGAGTTCCTGATCATGCGCGAAGAGGAAGTCCTCGGCATTCTCAAGAGCAAGTAGGCTTTCCCCGCGCAACAACGTCTCAAACAATTTCTTTGAAACCGGGAGCAACGCTCCCCTGTTGTAAGGAGAACTCAGAAATGGCAAAGCAAATTCTGCACGGAGAAGATTCCCGCCAGGCAATTCTGCGCGGCGTGAATACTCTCGCTGAAGCGGTAAAGGTGACACTCGGTCCCAAGGGCCGCAATGTGGTCATCGAGAAGAAGTTTGGATCGCCCACGATCACCAAGGACGGCGTGACCGTGGCCAAGGAAATCGAGCTCAAGGATTCACTCGAGAACATGGGCGCGCAGATGGTGCGCGAAGTGGCCTCGAAGACCTCGGACGTGGCCGGCGACGGCACCACGACCGCGACGGTTCTGGCGCAGTCCATCTACCGCGAGGGCGTAAAGACGGTTGCCGCCGGCGCGAACCCGATGGCTCTAAAGCGCGGCATTGACAAGGCTGTTGAGTCCATTGTCGGCAAACGCGATGAGAACGGTGTTGTGATTGGTGGTGCCCTTTCGAGCTTTTCGAAGCCCGTTACCGGTGACATGATCGCGCAGGTCGGCACCATTTCTGCTAACTCCGATTCGACCATCGGCAACATCATTGCCGAGGCGATGAAGAAGGTCGGCAAGGATGGTGTGATCACGGTTGAAGAGTCGAAGACGCTCGAGACCCTGCTTGAAGTTGTCGAGGGCATGCAGTTTGATCGCGGCTACCTGAGCCCCTATTTCGTGACCGATCCGGACCGCATGGAAGTATCGCTCGAAGAGCCCTACATCCTGATCCACGAGAAGAAGATCAGCTCCATGAAGGATCTGCTTCCTCTACTCGAGCAGGTCGCCCGCGGCGGCAAGCCGCTCGTGATCATCGCGGAAGACGTCGACGGCGAGGCGCTGGCGACCCTGGTGGTCAACAAGCTGCGTGGCACGTTGAACGTGGCTGCGGTGAAGGCGCCTGGCTTCGGCGATCGTCGCAAGGCGATGCTGGAAGACATTGCCAAGCTGACCGGCGGTAAGGCCATCACGGAAGATCTCGGCATCAAGCTCGAGAACGTGAAGGTCGAGGATCTCGGCAAGGCGAAGCGCGTGACCATCGACAAGGACAATACGACCATTGTTGAAGGCCGCGGTGAGCACAAGGCCATCGAAGGCCGCGTAAAGGAAATCCGCAACCAGATCGAGAAGACCACCTCCGACTACGATCGCGAGAAGCTGCAGGAGCGGCTTGCGAAGCTGGTTGGCGGCGTGGCCGTCATCAAGGTGGGCGCGGCAACCGAAACCGAGATGAAGGAAAAGAAAGCTCGCGTCGAGGATGCCATGCACGCAACCCGCGCCGCTGTCGAGGAAGGCATCGTTCCAGGAGGTGGAGTGGCCTTTATTCGCTGCACTCCGGAAGTGGACAAGCTCATCAAGACCCTCGAAGGCGACGAGAAGATCGGTGCCCAGATCATCCGCCGTGCCATCGAAGAGCCGCTGCGCCAGATTGTTGGCAACGCCGGTGAAGAGGGCGCTGTGGTTGTCGGCAAGATCCACGACAGCAAGGACGCGAACTACGGCTACAACGCCGCTACGAACGTCTATGAGGATCTGGTGAAGGCCGGCGTCATCGACCCCACCAAGGTGACTCGCACGGCGCTGCAGAACGCCGCGTCTATCGCTGGGCTGATGCTCACGACCGAAGCGATGGTCGCGGACATCCCCGAGCCTAAGGCTGCACCTGCCGGCGGCGGGGGTCACGGCGGCGGCATGGGCGACATGTACTAGGACCAGGCGGCCACCAAGCGCAACAAACGAAAGCCCCGCAGCGATGCGGGGCTTTTTTGTCTGGCAGTTACACAACAAATACAAATCTCTCCAATACATTTTTCTTACGGCTGCGTCTAACTAAGCAAATACCCTGTTGACCATTGTTAACAATGCTGCGTCTCGCAGCCATTTCTGCACGCCTGATTTGGCCAAATACGCAAAAGGTTGACCGACTGACGCCTGCGCCAAAGGCGCGCCGGTATCCGCCTTGCGGGCGATGAGCTGTCGAACCTCCCCCAGGATTTCGTCACGCTACAGCTATCAGAACTAGAACAATCGCAAGCTCCGCAACCATGAAAGCCCCGGCTTGGAAACCGGGGCTTCTTTTTTGACTCCCGAACAGCAGTCGGGGCTGCGCTCACAACGCCGAATTCAGCGCCTCCAGCAGCTTTTCCGGGTCGCTGGCGGGCGGCAGGCAGGAAGTACCCTTGCAGACGACAGCAAAAGCAGCTCGCGAGTGAAGTTCCGGCAGATGTGGAAGCGTCTCCGCGAGCACCGGAGGCAGATTCTTAGTATTAACCTGATCCGGATGCAGCACGACGACACGCTTGCTAACCGCGTAGCGTGCCGTGGCGGTGGCCGCGAGCCGTCGCCCTTCCATCCCTTCCCCGATCACCACGACCTGGATCGGTGGGAGTAACAGCAGTTCCAGCGCCAGCCCGTAGGTTCCGGCATACAGCCCGAAGTGCTCGACGATTCCGGCGAAATTCTCCAGCGTGTCCTCGGCCTTTTCCCGGAAATCACTGCGTCCGCTCAGTGCTTCGAGACGCAGCAGCGCGGCTGCGGCGGCGGGATTGCCTGCGGGCGTTGGCGTATCCTGCAGCGGCTTTCTCCGCGCCGAGAGCGCGCCCAGCACGGGGTCTTTTGTGATCTCGGTATCGAAGAATGCCCCGCCGGTTGAGTCGTAGAAGCGAGCGATCGTCTCTTCGCCGATCTCGACGCCCGCGTCGTAATACTTTCGATTACCGGTAGCCTCCCATGCATCCAGCAGCGCATGCAGCAAGAAGGCATAGTCGTCCAACACGCCCGCAACATAGAGCATTTCACCCGCGTTTTCCGAGTAGGCAATCACATGCGCTAGACCGCGATCCTGCTCCCAACCTTCGTTCAGCAGACGATCGAGTGTCTTCAGCGCAAACTGGCGCGGCGCAGCCAGATCGAGTATTCGGGCGGCGTCGAAGTAGGCCGAGATTGCCAGTGCATTCCAGGATGTATAGATCGTCTTATCGATATAAGGCGTTGGCCGCAGCGCTCGTGCCGCAAGCAGCTTCTGCTTCGCTGAGGCCAGTTCCCTTTCCGCCTCTTCGACACTCACGCCCGCATGTTTCGCGGCTTCCGCGATGGTGAGCTTGCGGTGCAGAACGTTCTTCGCCGGATTGTGGTGCATGTCTCCTAGCTCGCCAATGTCGTAGAAAGGCTCAGCCACGGCCATTTCGGCTGGAGTGAGAACAGCGACCGTCTCGTCGCGCGTCCACGTAAAGTAGTCGCCGTCGTCGTCCAGAGACAGGTCTGCGTCCTGGGAAGCGTAAAAGCCCCCGCGTTCGCGGTCGGTCATCACTTCGTCGAGCCAGCGGATAATGTCGCGCGCCACCCGCGCCGCATCTGCATCGACGAACGTCTGGAACGCATGCACATAGTTTCCTAGCAGTCCGGCATTGTCGTAGAGCATCTTCTCGAAGTGCGGGACGACCCAGCGTTCATCGACCGAGTAGCGATGGAAGCCTCCGGCCAGCTGATCGTAGACTCCTCCTCGCGCCATTTGTTCGAGAGTGACGACAGCCGCCTGATGCGCGGCTTCATTGCCGGTGCGTCCCGCCACATCGATCAGCAGATCGATTGCCGCCGGATGCGGAAACTTCGGCTGAGTTCCAAAGCCGCCGTAGCGCGGGTCAAACTGCTTTACGGCGCTTTCCACCAGCTTGTCGACAATACCGAGCGAGAGCGAGCCGGTGCGACCAGCAAACGTCTCGCCGTGCTCGATCGCGTCCAGCACGCTCGAAGCCGATTCCAGCGCTTCCTGTCGCCGGTTCTTCCACACATCGGCCATGGTGAGCAGCACTCGCTCAAAGCCCGGGCGTCCATAGCGATCGTCCCGCGGAAAATATGTTCCTCCAAAAAACGGTTTGCCGTCAGGGGTGAGTATGGCGGTCAGAGGCCAGCCGCCCTGTCCGCTGATGGCAGAGACGGCGGCCTGATACCGGCTATCTACATCAGGTCGTTCGTCGCGGTCAACTTTTACGGCGATGAAGTGCTCGTTGATGACTCCGGCAAGCTTCGCGTCCTCGTAGCTTTCACGATCCATAACGTGGCACCAGTGGCACCAGACCGCGCCAATATCGAGGAGGATGGGCTTGTCTTCTTTGGCCGCAAGGTCGAAGGCTTCTGCGCCCCATTCGTGCCAGTGGATTGGCTGGTGCAAAGCGGACCGCAGGTAGGACGAGGCCGCTCGGTCGAGGGAGTTTCGGTTATCTGACATTCAAGTAAAAGTCTAATGCCTGCGGATTGCGAACGCGCCTGCTTAGGCTGTTACGGCCACGCCTCGCAGGAACTTTGCGTAACAGGCAGAAGTAACCAGGCAAAACACCGCTGAAAAAGCTGCCCACATCCAGAAATTGATGAGGCTCACTCCATCGTGATCCAAGGCGGTCCACACATGCGCGCGCGCAGCCATACTGAGAATTCCAAAAACTGTACTGGTTGAGATCCATAGTCCGCGATGCCGAAGAATCCAGCTTGCCGGAAGCATCCACGCCATCGGCAGCAGAAAAAAGCCGCTGAAGTAGAGCGCCACAGCGAAGGTGAGCGCGCTCCAAAGACTCAGCGTAAAGCCGATTTCCGAGACCAGCAGGCGGCGATCCACGCCGGTGACGCGGATTGCTTCTGCGATTTGAAAGGGCATGGCTACCAGCAGGCCGGCGATCCAGCCAAAGAGCGACGCCAGCAGCGCCTTGCCGAAACGAACTCGCAGATTCACGCCTCTCCGCTCACCAGCCGCATGGCGATATCGGTGTACAGATCGATAGCCTCCAGCAACTCGCGCTTGGCCAGCTTCTCGTGCGGCGTATGCGCCACGTGAATCGATCCTGGACCAATCAGCAGCGGCTCGCCCCACTCGCTGAGCCAGGGAACATCGGTCGTGAAGGCTGCTACCATCGAGGTCAAGCCCTCAATCCGGCGAAAACGCATGAAGGGGATCTCCAGCGTATAGTCGAGGGTCGCCAGCCCTGCGACGGCCTCTTCGAGAGCCTTGCGCGTTTCCTCGGACGGTCCAACCAGCCGGATCATTAGCTGCGCGACGGCGTGATCAGCAATCACGTTGGGAGCGCGCCCGCCCTCAATCAGGCCTATATTCAAGGTGCTGGGACCGATCTCCGCATTCACTGGCAGGGGGAGTGCCAAAACCCGGTGAAGCGCTTCGATCAGCTTGTGCGTAGCGCTCTCGCCCAGCTCTGGATACGCCGAATGAGCCATCTTTCCCGTCGCGCGAATTTCAGCGCGCAGAGTTCCCTTCGAAGCCAGGGCGATGCGATTATCCGTTGGCTCGCCGTTGATCAGAAAACGGCTGCCTCGTGGATTTTTATTGGCTAACTTCGCGCCGGCTGAGTCGCGCTCCTCGCCGACGACAAAGAGCAGACCCGCCTTTATCTCCCGCTCGCGCAGCCGTTCGACCGCCGCAATCTGCGCGGCGATGATGCCCTTTGCATCGCACGCGCCACGGCCGTAGATTAACTCATCATCCTCACTCGAGGCTATGAACGGCGGAACCGTATCGGTATGCGTAGAAAAGACAACGTCCGGCGTCTCGCCTGCGGTGTACGCATAAATATTGAAGCGTTCGCCCGAGCATCGACTTTCGCGATCCTGCTCGACCGGCATGGTTTCAACGACAAAGCCACGGGTGCGGAGAAATTCTGCGAGAAACTCACCGACTGCGCACTCGTTGTAGGTGATGGACTCAATGTCGATGAGACGCCGCGTCAAGTCGATCGCATCGAAAGCAGCAAGGGGAGCGGCAACGGGGTTGGTCGAGTTCGCACTCATTGAGTCTCAAGAATACCTGAGCAAAGTTGGAACAGAGACAGACGAATGAAGATTAGAAGAGGTCACGGGGGTATGGGGGAGCCCCAGGGATCTATCCTGCGACCAGCGTCTCCTCCAACATTTTCAAGCGGGCTTTCTGATGGTCGTAGCACGCTGCGGGCAGGGCGAGGCCCAGAATCCGATTCTCTTCGCGATAAAGAAGACGTGCTGACTCCAGGTCTGAAATACACTGCAGCACCTGTTCCTTCGGTACATCAGAGAGAACATTGGCTGACTGGTCGACGGCCAATATTCTGTCAGTAATCAGCGCGTGCACCCGCGCATGCAATTCAGTCGAGAACCTCTTCTTCGTCTTTGTAGCGGGTGTTACGGAAGCGAATCCCCTGCTCGGTGAGCTAGAAGCTGTTGGGTTCCGGGCCTCATGCGAGGCAGAAAAACCTTCCGGTGCCGGGACGTAATGCCACTTGTTCCGGATCGCTGCCGAGCGGGAAGTAGTTTCAGTCGGGAGGCAGGCGGCGTTCTGGCTCACTGCCGGCTCGTCCTGCGTCGGGCGATCTTTCCTTACAATATGAGCGATGAACGCGACCCAAACTCCTTTGTTCTCGGTCCGGACGATTGAAAGCCTTCGCGGTCCCGCAGGCCGGCTCGAAGCTCTGCTCAACACCGGTGTACCCGACGCGAAATACGTTGTGCTCGTTTGCCATCCTCACCCGCTGGGCGGCGGAACGATGCACAACAAGGTTGTCTACCACACTATGAAGGCCTTCCATAGCTTTGGCTTGCCTGTGCTGCGCTTCAACTTTCGTGGAACCGGGCTCAGCGAAGGCGAGCACGACCAAGGACGAGGCGAGCAGGACGATGTGCGGGCCGCCCTCGACTGGCTCGATCATGAGTTCGGTCTGCCAATTTTATTCGCAGGATTTTCTTTCGGCTCATTTGTTGGATTGCATGTATGCTGCGGCGATGAGCGGGTGAAAGGCCTGGCGGCGCTGGGACTGCCGGTGCACGCCGCAGGACGCGACTATCGCTACGACTTTCTCTCCGGCTGCCGACAGCCGAAGCTGTTCGTAAGCGGAACGCGCGACCAGTACGGTCCCAGGACACAGGTAGAATCGGCTGTGGCGGGGGCAGCCCCGCCTAAAGAGTTGGTCTGGATCGAAGCAGCCGACCATTTCTTCGCAGGTAAACTGGATCGGGTGCAGGACGCCATCCGCAACTGGTGCGAGGCCCACTTTCTTACGGCTGTCTAATGACTTCTCTCGACACGCTCCATACCGACGCCGCTGCGATTTTCGATCACGCGCTTAAAGCCTGCGATATTCCGCAGGCCTTCGACCGGCATCTGCGCTTCGAAGGCAAGACGCTCATCCGGCAGTCGTCGCCTTTGCTTAAGCCCGTCAGCATTCCTCTCGATCCTTACAAGCGGATCGTGGTTATCTCCTTTGGTAAAGCTGGCTTGACCATGCTCAACGCGCTTCTGGAACGCCTGCCGGCCAAGATACCGTTCCGTGGCGTCTGCTCTGCGCCGCAGATGCCGAAGAAGCGCAGCTGGCGTATACGTTATTTCGAAGGCGGCCATCCTCTGCCGAACGAGGATTCCTTGGCGGCTGCGCGCGAGGCTCTGAGGCTGCTCAAGCGCGCTCGCAAGAACACCTTTGTCTTTTTCCTCATCAGCGGAGGCGGGTCGGCGATGCTCGAGTTGCCGCTCGACCCGAGCATCTCGCTCGACGACACCATCGCCTTTCACGAGACGCTCGTTGCCTCCGGCGCCACCATCACCGAAATCAACACCGTGCGGAGATACTTTTCCGCTGTAAAGGGTGGACGCCTCGCCTTGGCCGCCCCCGAGGCCGAGAAGTTGTCCCTGCTACTGGCCGACGTGCCGCTCAAGGATCTGGCCGCAGTCGCCTCTTCTCCCACGCTGCCCGATCACTCCACTCCGCAGGAATGTTTCGAAATTCTTCAGCGCTTTCATCTGCTCGAAAGATTTCCGCACAGCATCCGCGAGTATTTCGAAGGGCTGCATCTCGACTCCGCTCCTCCTCACGCCGCAAAGGAGCAGGCCTTCACGCACGCGCAATTCGAAACCCTGCTCTCAAACCACGATTTTGTGAATGCGGCCCGCGATTACGCTCGATCCCTCGGCTACAAGGTCGTGATCGACAATAGCTGCGACGATTGGAACTATCGCGATGCGACGCAGTATCTGCTCAAGCGATTTCACGAGCTGCGGCGTGACTTTCCCCGGCTCTGCCTGCTTTCAAGCGGCGAGGTGACAGTGAAACTCGACGGACCCGCCGGATGCGGCGGGCGTAACCAGCAGTTCGCCCTCTTCTCGGCCTTCGATCTTGCGCAATACAACGGGAGCTCGCTCGTCGTGCTTAGCGCCGGATCGGACGGAATCGACGGCAACAGTCCCGCTGCCGGCGCCATCGCCGACCCTACTACAATCTCCCGCGCACAGGCCTTTCACTTCGACCCCGATGCAACGCTCACAGAATTTGACACCTGTCCTCTGTTTACCGCGCTCGGCGACACTGTCGTAACCGGTCCCACCGGAAACAACTTGCGCGACCTGCGCATCCTGCTTTCGTCAAATTGACGGCGTATTCACCCAGTAAATCTGAACCGACGCAACTGTTCATGCGTAAAATGCTTTGAGGCGGAGGAGAAGCCGTGATTCCCTTTGTCGAGTATTGGATCGGTTTTGCCTGGCTGGCATTCGTTGTTCTCTGGTTTGTTGCCGGAATCTCATCGAAGCGCAGCGTCCGGACACAAACCGGCAGTTCCCGGCTCTTTCAGGCAGGGCTGATCTTCATAGGCGTGATGATCTTCAACCTCAATCACTGGTTTGTCAGCGGATGGCCATCCACGCGCATCATACCCCGCGAAGCTGCCTTCATCCTGGGGGGCGCGATCATCACGGTTGCTGGGATGCTCTTTTGCGCGTGGGCTCGCGTCATCCTCGGAACCAACTGGAGCTCCGCGGTGACCGTCAAGCAAAATCACGAACTTGTTCGCCGGGGACCGTACCAGATCGTGCGCCACCCGATTTACACAGGATTTCTGATCGCCCTATTCGGCACGGCCTTCGTGTACGGATTCACCGGGTGCTTCGTGGGGGTCCTGGTAATCGGCTTCGGGTTCTGGCTGAAGTCCCAGACCGAAGAGCAGTTCATGGTGCAGCAATTCGGCGAGCAGTATCTGCAATACAGACGGCAAGTGCGCGCGTTGATCCCCTACATTCTGTAACGGAGACTGTTACTTCATCGCCGCACGCGCCGCATGCAGATGCTGCAGCGGATAAACATTCGTCTCGTGTTCCTGCAGCGCTTCGATGCCGTCGGCCGCTGCACGGGCAGCCGCAATCGTTGTGATCGTCGGAATCCGCTGCGTCACAGCTGCCCGGCGAATCGCCTTTTCGTCAAAGAACGTGTCCTGTCCGTGCGGCGTATTTACGATCAGCTGGATGCGTTCGCCCTTGATCAGGTCAACGACATTGGGCCGGCCTTCCTTGACCTTGTAGACGCGTTCGACGACCAGACCCGCGCGTTCCAGCGTCGTTGCCGTTCCTTCCGTCGCGACAATGTGAAATCCAAGCTCGACGTATTGCTTCGCCAGGTCGACAAGTTGTGTTTTATCGCGATCGTTCACACTGAAAAACACCGTGCCTTTCAACGGCAAGCTTTGACCGGCTGAAAGCTGAGCTTTGGCGAAGGCCTCACCGAAGTTATCCGCAACCCCCATCACTTCACCTGTCGATTTCATTTCCGGACCAAGAACGGTATCGACGCCCTGAAATTTGTTCCACGGGAAGACCGGCGACTTCACGTAGAAGTGAGTACCGATATCGAGATCGAGACCGGAAGACACCTGATACGGCAGCAGTTCGCGCAGAGTCCGGCCCGTCATCAGGCGCGAAGCAATCTTGGCTAGTGGAATGCCCGTAGCCTTCGAGACATAGGGCACTGTGCGCGATGCCCGTGGATTCACCTCGATGACATACACCTTGTCCGGCTGCCCCGGCCTGCGCTGGATCGCAAACTGCAGGTTCACCAGGCCCACGACATTCAGCGCCAGCGCCAGCTTGCGGGTATATGCACGGATTATTTCGAGAGTCGCTGATGCGATATCGACCGCAGGCAGCACGCACGACGAGTCGCCCGAGTGGATGCCCGCCTCTTCAATATGCTGCATGATGCCGGCGATCAGCACGTCCTTCTTGTCGCATAGCGCATCGACATCGACTTCAATCGCGTCTTCGAGGAAGTGATCGACGAGGATGGGCCGCTCCTGCGAATACTCGACCGCCTCCTTCATGTAGCGGGCTACGGCGGCGCTGTCGTATGCGATCACCATGGCACGTCCGCCCAGCACATACGATGGCCGAACCAGCACCGGATAGCCGATCTTTTCAGCCCCGGCCAACGCCTCGTCAACGCTGGCCGCCATCACGCCCGGCGGCTGCGGAATGGCGAGGTCTTCAAGCAGCTTGCCGAAGCGCTTGCGATCCTCGGCAAGATCGATCGACTCGGGCGACGTTCCCAGGATCGGCACGCCGGCCGCCTTGAGCCGCAACGCCAGATTCAGAGGCGTCTGGCCGCCGAATTGAACGATCATTCCAACCTCGGCGCCGGACGAAGCCTCATGCTCGTAAACCGCCAGCACATCTTCAAGCGTCAGCGGTTCGAAGTACAGCCGGTCGCTCGTGTCGTAATCGGTCGAGACAGTTTCAGGATTGCAATTCAACATGATCGTCTCGTAATCGTCTTCCTTCAAGGCGAATGCCGCGTGGCAGCAGCAATAATCGAACTCAATCCCCTGCCCGATGCGGTTGGGACCGCTGCCCAGAATAATGACCTTGCGCTTTGTGGTCGGCGCGGCCTCGTCTTCTTCGTCATAGGTCGAATAGAGATACGGCGTCATGCTCTCGAACTCGGCGGCGCAGGTGTCCACGAGCTTGAAGGCAGGTTTCAGCCCAAGCTTATAGCGGAGCGCGCGAACCTCAGCCACGCCCTCGTTGGTCGGCTTACCCAGCACTTCAGCGATGCGTTCATCCGAGACGCCCATGCGCTTCGCTTTTCGTAACAGTTGCGGTGACAGGTTTTCGAAACTCTGCTCGCTCACCAGAGCAATCGTATCCGTCACTTCTTTGATCTGATACAGAAACCACGGGTCCATCGAGGTCATGCGCGCGACTTCGCGCACTGTAAGTCCCTCGCGAAAGGCGAAGCTAATATAGCTCAGCCTCTCCGGCTGCGGAGTAACCAGGCGCTGCGTCAATCGCCGCGGCTCGATCTCGTCTGCGCCGATCTTCTTGCCGGTTTCAAGGGAGCGCAGGGCCTTCATCAGCGATTCCTTGAAGGTGCGGCCGATCGCCATCACCTCGCCCACAGATTTCATCTGCGGGCTAAGTGTGTCATCTACGCCTGGAAATTTCTCGAACTGCCACTTCGGAATTTTCGTCACGACGTAGTCAATGCTCGGCTCGAAGCATGCCGGAGTCATCTTGGTGATGTCGTTCGGAATCTCATCGAGGGTATAGCCCACCGCCAGCTTTGCCGCGATCTTGGCGATGGGGAACCCCGTCGCCTTCGACGCCAGGGCCGACGAGCGCGAGACGCGCGGGTTCATCTCGATGACCGTCATGCGTCCAGTATTAGGGTGCACGGCGAACTGCACATTCGAGCCGCCGGTCTCGACGCCGATCTCACGAATCACGCGAATCGCTGCAGTGCGCATCGACTGGTATTCGCGATCGGTAAGCGTCTGCGCGGGCGCCACGGTGATCGAGTCGCCGGTGTGGACGCCCATCGGGTCCATATTCTCGATGGAACAGATGATGATGACGTTGTCGGCGAGATCGCGCATCACCTCCAGCTCGTATTCCTTCCACCCGAGGACAGATTCTTCGATCAGACACTCATGAACCGGGGAAAGATCGAGGCCTCGCGAAAGAATCTCCATCATCTCTTCGCGGTTATAGGCAATGCCACCGCCCGATCCGCCCAGCGTAAACGACGGCCGGATAATCACCGGGAAGCCGATCTTGTTCGCGAAGTCCGTTCCGTCGCGCAGGTTGTTTACCAGCGCAGACCGCGGCACGTCTAGGCCGATGCGTGTCATCGCATCTTTGAAGAGCAGGCGGTCTTCCGCTTTCTTGATCGCTTCGAGCTTGGCGCCAATCAACTCGAGGCCATACTTGTCGAGAACTCCCGAATCCGCGAGATCGACTGCAAGATTGAGCGCAGTCTGCCCACCGACGGTAGGCAGGAGCGCGAACTTGCCGCCGCGTCCCTCATTCGCGAGCATCTCCGACTCGATGCGAATGATCTCCTCGACGTACTGCGGCGTGAGCGGTTCGATATAAGTGCGGTCGGCGAGCTCGGGATCGGTCATGATGGTGGCTGGATTCGAATTCACCAGCACCACCTCGTAACCCTCCGCCCTGAGCGCCTTGCAGGCTTGCGTGCCGGAGTAATCGAACTCGGCCGACTGGCCGATAACAATCGGGCCGGAACCGATCACGAGAATCTTGGTGATGTCATTGCGACGTGGCATTTGCTAGTCAGTCTCTTTCAGAGAGCCTTGAATCTGCTCGAGATAGCATCGAAGGGGCGGGGCTTCAGCCCCGCCGTCAGACGCTGCAGTAGTTAGCGGCTTTAGCCGCTGAGGGATGGGATCTAAATCAGTTGCAAGATGTGGATAGGCCTCCGGGCGATCACAAAGTCGGGCTGTTACCGGATTAGGCCCAATGTAGTCGATATGACGATCCCAATCCTCAACATCACGGATTCTGTGATCAGAAAACCATGGCTGACATATTTCATGTAGCCATTCAAACTCCCTCTTCGCGCGAAACGAGAAACCACCTTTGATATTTTGGATTGCTCTCTCGAGGCTATCTTCCGGTGAAATCAGGATGTGGAAGTGATCCGGCATGGTCACATAGGCGTGCAGATGGTAAGAAGGGCCTCGGTAATGCTGGAGAACCTCTTGGATCAACACTGCCCATCTCTCATGGCGAAAAAACGGTCTTCGCTGAGCAGTCTGAGAGCTAACAAAATAGGTCTGTCCGCTGCTTCTGGTTGTTTCTCTGACTGGCCGCACTGACCTTCCTCAGGGGCTAAGCCCCACGCTGTTTTCATCCTCAACGTACGGGCTGAAGCCCGTACCCTTCAAAACTCTTTCCTCACCCTTTCCACTCCTCAATCATCTTCCGAAAATCGTGGAACAAATAGTTCGAGTCATGCGGGCCGGGGCTGGCTTCGGGATGGTATTGCACGCTGATGAGCGGCATCGTCCGGTGACGCAGGCCTTCGAGGGTGTTGTCGTTCAGGTTGATATGCGTCAGGTCCACGTCGCTTGTCCGCAGTGAATCGGGATCGACGGCGAAGTTGTGGTTGTGGCAGGTAATCTCCACCTTGCCGGAATCCACCTGCTGCACCGGATGATTGCCGCCGTGGTGCCCGAACTTCAGCTTGTAAGTCTTGCCCCCGAGAGCGATGCCGATCAATTGGTGTCCGAGGCAGATTCCGAACATCGGCGTGCGTCCCACGAGCTTGCGAATATTCTCCTGCGCATAGGTAACCGGCTCGGGATCTCCCGGACCGTTCGAGAGAAAAACTCCGTCGGGATTGAGCGCCAGCACATCTTCGGCCGATGTCTCTGCGGGAACCACGGTCACCCGGCAGCCTTCCTTCGAGAACATGCGAAGAATGTTCTTCTTTATACCGAAGTCGT
This sequence comes from Acidobacteriota bacterium, assembly GCA_013289875.1. Classification (GTDB taxonomy): domain Bacteria; phylum Acidobacteriota; class Terriglobia; order Terriglobales; family Acidobacteriaceae; genus Silvibacterium. Next base: position 14,170 of record JABCZC010000057.1, read on the forward strand.
AAGCTACCACATGCAGATCAGGACGCTCGTCGGGCACAACATCCCCATCCTGCTGCAGCGGATCGGACGTATCGTGCTCCCATTCATAGCGTGCCTTGGTTGAAACCACCTTCGCCAGGTCTGTCCCATCCATTTTGCGGATCGAGCGCGCCTTCTCGACCAGCGCATCGCCGTTGCTTTCAATGGAAGAGATCACACCGCGCATTACGCCATGCCTGCGCAGATGCCGCACCAGGGCGCGTGTGTCGATCTCCGAGATGACAGGAACCTGGAAGCGCTCCAGATATTCGTCAGCGACCTGCTGCGACCGCCAATTGGAAGAAATCGGCGAGAACTCGCGGGTCACCAGGCCTTCGATGTAGGGCCGGTTGGCTTCGTCGTCGTGGTTGTTGGTGCCGTAGTTGCCGATTTGCGGATTCGTCAAGACGACGATTTGTCCCGCATAGGATGGATCGGTGAAAATTTCCTGGTAGCCGGTCAGAGAAGTATTAAAAACTACTTCGCCATAGCACTCGCCCTTAGCGCCGTAGCCTTCACCGCGGAAGATGCGCCCGTCTTCGAGCGCAAGGATTGCCTGCATCGCTTCTCCGTGGAATGGATTTAATAGATTTTATCAGGGAGTCGCACTCCAGACGCGTTCATCGTATGTTAATTCTGCAAAGAAAAAGCCCCGGCTCGTGACCGGGGCTTCGTGCCTGTGAAAGGCACTTATTGCTGTGGAGGCGCGGGCGGTTGCTGTGGAATTGGCTGCGTCTGAGGAGCGGGCTTTTGCTCCTGTTCCTGCAGCTCCTGCTGCTGCGCCGGGACCGTGACCTCCGGTTCCGGTTTCGCCGGCACCAATCCGGGAATGATCGGCGCAGTTTTTATGTTGCCCGTGACCGCATCGGTAATCGAGATGTTGTAGCGGTCCAGCGTGCTGGCCAGAATCTGTGAGAGAGCGGCGCGATCGATGGCGTACTTCGCTGTGGACGATATGACGGTATTTTCCGCTATGGCGAGTGCACGCTGCTGTTGCAGTACGAGCGCGGTGGTTGACGCGCCGAGGTGGAGCTTCTTCAACTCCGCATCCACACTTTGCTGGTCGTAGTCGCGAGTTGCGACTGCCGATTGAACCGCCGCGCGGTCGTTGGTAAGCGCATACTGCGCGTTCACTACATTCATCCGCGTCTGCACATAAAGCTGCTGCAGCCGCATCTGCGCCTGGCGATATTCCAGTTCCGACCGCGCCTGCGCCGATTGCGCCTGGCGATTGCGAATCGGGATGTTGATGTTCACGCCCGCGCCCTTGTTTGGGCTGCTGCTGTTAAACAGATTCGAAAACGCAGTTCCGTACGTAACCGACGGGTATTGTCCCGGAGTGCATAGTTGGCTTGTTTCGAAATTCACGCAATACGGGCTTTGGGATCCGCCCAGCGCCGAGGCTCCGTAGAAGGCATAGGCGTCGACTGTAGGCAGCAGACCGTTCCTCTCGCCCTTCAGCGTGATTTCATCATTCTTTAAGGTCATCACCGCCTGCTCGATCGATGGGCTGTTGGCATTGGCCAGGCGCACCAGGTCGTCGGCCGATTCCCGTTCCTCAGGCATCTCGACCAGACTCACGCGGTCCGTCGGAATCACAGGCGCGTTCACCAGCGTGGGGTCTTCAAGGCTGCGCGCGATCGCCTGTTTCATCACCAGCTGCTGATATTCGAGATTGGTTTGCGATGTAATGACCGCCTGTTTGTCTGTCTCGACCGAGCTGTTCGCACTCACCACATCGAGGGGAGCCATCGTGCCGATTTCCAGCGCCTTCTTATCGTCTTCGAGCAATCGGCTCGACTGTTCAAGTGAGTGCTGCCTGGCCTGCAAGTCTTCGTATGCGCTCACCAGCCCCCAGTAGATGTCTTCCACCTGGTTGATGGTATAGAGCAACTGCTGGCGAAACGCCGAGTCGGCAATGCGGCGATTGTTCTTGGCCTGCACGATGAAGCGGCCGTTGAGGCCGGGACCAAAGCCCTGCAGCAAATGCTGTGTGAGCTGAAAATTGAACGTTGACTGGTAGGCAGGACTGTATGTATTGAATAGGCTGTTCGAGGTCGTGTAGCTGTTGTTGAAACCGAACTGGAGAGCTGTGCCAGTAATGAATCCCTGGTTGTAGGCGAAGTTGTAGACGTTCGTATTCTGGTTCAGCTTGGAGGTGCCGTAGAATAGCGGACTAAGTTCCTGCGTAGATTGGCGCTGCAGTTGAATCGTTCCCGTCAGATAGGGGTCCATATCTTCGGGAGTCGGGCCGCCGCCATTGGTGGTCAGAGCGAGACCGCCAGCGCCTGTACCTGCGCCGCCCGCGGCAACACTGGTGCCTCCCGGACCTCCGCCGCTGGTCACCGTCGTACCGGTGCCGCCGAGCGTGCCGGTGACCAATCCGCTGTTCACGCCCAGAAAGAGCGCGCCGGAATGAGTCCGCAAAATATCCGTGTCCGCGATGTCCAGATTGAATCGCTGAATCGCAATGTCGAAGTTGTTCTCAAGCGCCAGCAAAATAGCATCGCTGAGGCTCAGGTAAATCTTGCCGCCCTTCACAATATCTTCAAGCCGCGGCGAGTTCATGAAATTGGTGGGAGGCGCGGTAGTCGGCGTGTAGGGGGCGAGCGGATTCGGGAAGTAGCGCCGTTCTTTGGTATAGTCGCGCGTCGTCGGCCGCATGTAAAGCGGTTGAGTGTAGTTCGGAACCGGCTCCGCTGGCAGCCCTTGTGTGTTGGCAACGCCGGCAGGGTTCGCAGGCGTCTTTTCCTGGGCTTGTCCCAAGCCATAGCCCGGTTCGATGCCGTTGCCCATTCCCAATGCGTAGCCGGGCGCCGTACCCGCCAGCAGGCAGCTCACCGCTGCCGCCGACTTCAATTTCAAGAACAGGCTCGTACTACGAACCGGCTTTCCACTCACCGCCCTGCAGCGTTCACCAAACCAATGCATTCGCCCTCTCCAGAATTCAATCAATCCGTCGCGCAAGGTCAATTGCGCCATCCTGATCCGTATCCATGCCATTGCTACATCTGCCCAGCCGCAATCGTGACAGACCCCACCCGTCCACCGTTAGCTCTCCGGCTCATCTGCTATACGCGAACCGCTGTGGCTTCGTTCCCTCTTATGGATTTCGTTCCTCGCTCATATCTCTCGCTACAAGGAACCGACAGCGAACGCCGCTGCCTCTCTGGGACTCGCCGCCCGGAAGAAAATCTGAGTATATCGTAGGCAGTCAGATGATCGAGATCGCACAAAAGAACCAGAACTTGTTGCAATTTTGAGAGAATGCGCTCAATACAGCATGAACTGGAAGCTCACTCTCGCCTACGACGGGACCGACTTCCACGGCTGGCAGATCCAGCCGCACCACATCACCGTTCAAGGTGAACTCGCTGGCGCAATCGAACGCGTCACCGGAGTGCGGGTGTTGCCCCAGGGCAGTGGACGCACGGACGCAGGAGTCCACGCACGCGCACAGGTGGCATCATTCGAATTAGCCGCGCCCATCCCTCCTGAAAATCTTCTCCGCGCGCTCAACCGCACCTTACCCGCCGCCATACGTGTTTTGACCGCCGAGCATGCCGCCCTCGACTTCCACGCCCGGCATAGGGTCCTGGCAAAGACCTACGAATACCGAATCTACCGCGGCGAAATCTGTCCGCCGTGGATCGCGCGCTACGTTTACGCACTCAACTGGCCTCTCGACGTCGACCGTATGCAGCAGGCCGCGTCACTGATCTTTGGCGAGCACGACTTCACGTCTTTTGCGGCCAGCGATCCCGACCTCTCGACACGAGCATCCGATCCACCCGACGAAGACACCAAAGCCGGAAACATCCGCACTGTCTTTTCATCTTCGTTCTCAATTGAGAACGAAGAGCTTCTCATCTACCGGGTGCGCGGCAACGGCTTTCTCCATCACATGGTCCGCAACCTTGTCGGGACATTTCTCGAGGTGGGGCGCGGCCACATCGCTCCGGAAGAGATTCTTCAAATACTCGATCAACGTTCACGCTCCGCCGCCGGAGCCACTGCTCCCGCACGGGGTTTGTGGCTGGAGAGCGTAGAGTACTGAGCGCGCGGACTTTGCGATGCCGGCTCAGTACGCCTTCCGCATTTGCGCGACAGCACGCTTGGCTGGACGGCCAGTCCCGTCTGGACCACCAGTCCTGCTACGCTGATGGATCATGGCATCCACGATCCCCGCATCGGCGTTCGCCCGCATCGCCCAACTCGCGGCGGATCGGCGCGTGCATCGGGCCTTCAAGTGGCTGCATCTTCAGGAGCCGCAGATTCTGCGCTGGCAGACCGACCTGGTCGCCATCCCCGGGCCTCCGTTCGGCGAGCAGCCTCGTGCGGAATGGCTCGGCCAGCGTTTTCGCGATCTCAACCTTGATGAGGTCTCTCTCGACTCCGTCGGCAACACCATCGCGATCAGAAAGGCTGCAAAGCCATCTGAATCCCGCATCCTCCTCTCCGCGCACATTGACACCGTCTTCCCGGCCGAGACACTCATCGAGCCAAAGCTTCAAGGCACGCGCCTTGAAGCGCCGGGCGCCTGCGATAACGGAGCCGGAGTCGCCTGCCTGCTTGCGATCGCCGCAGCTCTCGAACACGCGGGCATCGACCTGGGCTGCGATCTGGTCTTCGCCGGCAATGTCGGCGAGGAGGGCGAGGGTGATCTGCGCGGCATGCGTCATCTCTACGAGCACTCCGCGTTTGGAGACTCCATCATCGCGCACGTCGTTCTTGACGGAGCGGGGCACGAAGTCGCCATAACCGAAGCTCTCAGCAGCCAGCGTTATCTCGTCACCGTGCGGGGTCCAGGAGGCCATTCGTGGACGGACGCCGGACGTCCCAACCCCATCGTCGCGCTGAGTCATGTCATAGCCCGCCTCAGCGAGATCGAACTCACCGACACGCCGCGCACTACCTTCAATGTCGGAACCATCGAGGGCGGCACCGCCATCAACGCCATTCCCGAGCAGGCCTCCGCGCGCTTCGACTTCCGCTCTACCGATCCCGACCAACTTATCCTTCTCGAAGTCGAGCTGCACCGGGCGGTCGAAGACGCGGTTCTCGCGGCGAACCGCTTGTACTCCAACGGCCAGAAGCAGAATCGAGCACTGGAATTCTCGATCGAAAAAATCGGTTCACGCCCTGCCGGCCGCCTGTCTCAGGAGAGCCCGCTTTACGACACCCTGCGGGCCGTCGACCGCCACCTGAATATCCGCACGCAACCCCGCGTCGCCTCGACTGACGCCAACATCCCTCTTTCGCTCGGCGTGCCCGCTCTAAGCCTCGGCGCGGGCGGCGAAGGTGGCGGCATCCACACACGCGGCGAGTGGTACGACGCCCGGGGGCGCGAGCTTGGCCTGCGGCGCATCCTGCTTTTGCTCCTGGCGCTGGCGGGCTGTTGATAGACTCTCGCTGTGAAGCCCCACGTTCTTTTCTCCCTGATCCTGCCCTGTATTCTCGCTGCGCCCCTACCTGCTCAATCCGCACCGAAGGCCGAAGCGATCTATTTCAACGGCAATATTCTGACCGGAGTCGATCTTACAGAGCCGCATCCGGAGCGAGTCGCCGCTCTCGCTGTCGCTGGCGGCGTCATTCTCGGCATTGGAGACACTGCAGCCGTCGAGTCGAAGTTTCAATCGCCCACGACCCAGCTCATCGATCTGCATGGAGCCTTCGTGATGCCCGGCTTTAATGACGCGCACGCGCACCTTGGCTCCGCCGGGGAGATCAAGCTGTCTGTAGACCTCACCGGCTGCACCTCCCTCGAAGACATGCAGAAGCGCATTCAGAAAGCTGCGAAAGAAGCCGCCCCGGGCGCATGGCTTTCCGGCGGAGGATGGGACCACACTCTCTGGCCCTCGAAGACGCTGCCCACCAAGGCAGATTTGGACTCGGTCACCGGCAACCATCAAGCCTTTTTCGTCCGCGTTGACGGACACATCGCCATCGCGAACTCAGCCGCGCTCGCCGCTGCCGGAATTACACGCGATACACCCAACCCGCAGGGCGGAAAAATCGATCGAGACCCCAAGGGCGACGCTACCGGCATCATCCGCGAAACCGCGCAGGCTCTGGTGGACCGAAAAATTCCGCCGCCCACTCCGGATCGACGTCGACAGGGCGACATCCTTGCCCTCGAAGACGCGGTGTCACATGGTGTTACTTCGGTGCAGGACAACTCCGACTGGGAAGACTTCCTCGTCTATGAGCAACTGGAGAAGGACGGCAAGCTTCCGGTGCGCATCAGCGAATGGCTGCCATTCAACGCCCCAGTCGACGAGCTGCAGCAGATGCGCGACTACCACCCCTCAACCGACCGCATGCTACACACCACCATGCTCAAGGGCTTCATGGATGGCTCACTCGGTTCGCGCACCGCATCCCTCAATGCGCCCTATACCGACGATCCCGGCAATTCCGGAATCCCCCGCTATGAGCAGGACAAGCTCGACGCGATGGCCATCGAGCGCGGGCTGGCCGGCTTCCAGATGGGCTTCCATGCCATCGGTGACCGTGCCGTAAGCATGGCGCTCAATGCTTTCGCTGCCGCACAGCAGCCTCCGCCGGCGCAACCATCACCGCGCATCAAGCAGCCCGATCGACCATTTCACAACGATGTTCGCACTGCCAGGCGCGTGAGCTATCCGCCTCCGCCGCGCAATCGGATCGAGCACTCGCAGGTGGTCGATCCCGCAGACTTCGCCCGCTACAAACAGTTCGGCGTCATCGCCTCGATGCAGCCCAATCATCTGCTGACCGACATGGCGTGGGCCGAGCAGCGCCTGGGGCCCGAGCGCGCCAAAGGCTCCTACGCCTGGAAGAGCTTTCTTGATGCCGGCGTCCCCTTGGCCTTCGGAACCGACTACCCGGTCGAGCCAATCACGCCTTTTCGCGGAGTCTACGCTGCGGTCACGCGCATGAACGAAGCCGGAACTGCGACCTATCATCCCGAGCAAAAGCTCACCATCTGGCAGGCACTCTACGCCTATACACAAGGCTCGGCCTACGCCGAATTTACTGAACCCTGGAAGGGGAGGCTCGCGCCTGGCTATGTCGCCGACTTTGTCGTGCTTGACCGCGACCTGACCGTTGTTGCCCCACCTGAGATTCTCAAGACACAGGTGCTACGCACTGTAGTCGGCGGAAAGACGGCCTTCGTTTCCGCCGGATCATCGCAGAATTAATGTTTTTCGCAAAACGTTACAAAAAGCTATGCGCATCACTGTGCAGCTTCCTGATGATTTAATCCAGCACCCGAATCCTGCCCGAGAGGCCCCTCGAAGCGCTGGTCATTGAAGGCTATCGCTCAGGCGTCCTGGCCCAATTCCACGCCAGTCGGTTGCTCGGGCTTTCGCGCCGGATTTCTCGAAAACAATACTGACCTCGCTAAGCTTCTTCCTTTCGCGTCGCCACCAGCGCCAGGGGCAGCGCTGCGAGCAGAATCCCCGAAGCCAAAAAGAACGGCGCGCCGGGCAGCCGGAATCCCGTTCCGGGTCGAATTCCCGCCGCAAACGTAAAGGTAAACAGCGTCGGTCCGATCAGCGCCGTCAATCCCCGGATACACTGGATCGCTCCTTGCAGTTGTCCCTGTTCATTTGGAGCCACATGGCGAGTCATCATGCTCTGCGCCGGCGGCCCGCAGAGACCCCAGATGGCCATCACCGGAACACCCGTCAGGAAGATTGCCCCCGTCGGCGCCAGCCCGAAGATAGCGAATCCGATCCACCCCACTGCCAGACCCACCAGCATCGTCGAGCGGTCGCCCAGCCACCGCACTGCGGGCTTCACCAAAAGCGCGCCCACCAGCGCCGAACACACCCCCACCAGTGCCAGCGACAATCCGACAGCGCGGTCCGTCCAGCCGTACCGGTCATCCACATACAGTACCCAGGTATTCATCAGTGATTGCTGCGTCAGATAGCTCAGGAACAGCACGGCCCCCAGTCCCAGCAGGTCGCGATGCCGTCTCAAGAGTGTGAGGGACCCTACCGGATTTGCCCGCTTCCACGAAAACTTCCCGCGCGATTCCTTGCCCAGCGACTCCGGCAGCACAAACAGCCCGTACATCGCATTCAGCAGGCTCATACCGCCCGCCGCCCAGAATGGCAGTCGGGGATTCACGCCTCCCAGTAGGCCGCCCAGCGCCGGACCCAGAACGAATCCCAGCCCGAAGGCCGCGCTCACCATCCCGAATGCCCCGGCGCGCTTCTTCGGCGGAGTCACATCGGCGATATAGGCCATCGCCGTGGGAATGCTGGACGAGGTAATGCCCGAAATCAGCCGCCCGGCGAAGAGCCATCCCAGCGTCGGCGCAAGCGCCATCACCAGATAGTCCAGCCCCAAACCGAAATTCGAAAGCAGGATCACCGGACGGCGTCCAAAACGATCGGACAGGGACCCGAGCAAGGGCGAGAAGAAAAACTGCATTACCGCCCAGACGGTGCCGAAGATGCCGAAAATCTGTGCGGCACGCGGCTGATTCCCACCCAGGAAATTCGTCACCAGCCGCGGCAGCACCGGAGCGATCATACCCATGGCCAGCATGTCCAGAGCAATGGTCACAAAAATGAATGCCACCGCCGCTCGCCGACCGCCGGGTTCGGCAATCTCAACGTCGGGGCCGGGCGCGCCCGGTTTCATCGCTTCGGGTGTGGTCGCCATCAGAACCATTGTCTCCCGAGTGCCTCATGCCCCGCTTGTAAAAATCTGACCGCTGGTCACAAAGGCTGCATTGGTCCTTTTGCGCCCAAAGTGCGTGTGGTCGCACGCGCAGTCCCTATACCCTTTCTCTTATGTCCCGCTCCCTCAAAGCCCATGTTCTCCTGCTTGCGGTGGTGCTTGTCTGGGGCTCAACTTTCGTGCTCATCAAAGGAGCGCTCGCGGACATCTCTCCTTTGCTCTTCAACCTGCTGCGCATGGTGCTTGCGACCGGTTGCCTGGCGCTCGTCTATCGCACGCACATTCTCCGTATCCGCCGCCTCGCCCTTGTCTCCGGAGCCATCACTGGCTTCTGCCTGGCGATGGGTTACCAATTCCAGACCGCTGGATTGCGCCTCACCACGCCCTCCAAATCTGCCTTTATCACCGGGCTCGTCGTCGTGATCCTTCCCCTGTTGCTCGTCATCCCCTGGCTGCGACCCGCAGGCACGCATGCTCCGCGCTGGAACGCCTATACAGGAGCGTTGCTGGCCTTCCTTGGCATCCTGCTGCTCACCACGCCTCAGCATGCCGCTTTCGACTTCGTATCCGTCAACGTTGGCGACCTGCTTACGCTTGGCTGTTCCTTTGGGTTTTCGCTCCACATGCTCGCCCTGGCTCACTTTTCGATCCGCGTCCGCTTCAAACAATTAGCCGTTTTGCAGGTCGGCTTTGCCGCTGTCTTCATGGCAATCAGCATGCCCATCTTCGAGCATCCCTTCGTTCACTGGACCCCGCGCGTCGTCGTCGCTCTGCTGATCGCTGCCTTACTGGCCACGGCTGCCGCCTTCACCATCCAGAGTTGGGCGCAGCAATTCATCCCTGCCACCCATACCGCGCTTCTTTTTACGCTGGAGCCGGTCTTCGCGTGGCTTACGTCATTCGTTTTTATGAGAGAGCGTCTCGGTCTGCGCTCGAGTCTGGGCGCGCTGCTCATCCTCGCCGGAATCGGCATTACTGAGCTCCTTCCTTCGCGCATCCAACCCACAGCGCACGAAACTGCCCCCATACGTGAGGGCTTGTAACTGTTTGCCTCCCGTATCCGTCTAAATTACTTTGAGTGATCAGCGGAAACGTACGGCGTTGCCCAAGCCGATTTATACTGGAAGATGGGAGAAAGATCACGACGTCAGCTGCATGGGCAGACAGCAGCATCCAATTTCGCTCACCGAAGATCACGAGGTTAGACCAGAAATGAAATCGCTTCTAGGACGGCTCCGCCAGAGCCGCCTCGCTTCTACCTTCACTATTCTTGCCACCTTGTCCGCCGGCATCCTCATCGGCTCGTTCGTCACTCACGGAGTGCGTGGTCAGGAAGCGAAGGTTGACACCTCCGACGCCACTCCCCTCAAGATTCCGCAGCCCCGCGAACTTTCCACCGACTTCACGCGCATCGCCAAGCAGGTTGGTCCCGCAGTTGTGAATATCAATACCATCACTCTGCCCAAGGAAAAGCAGCAGGGTCGTCGTAATCCACATTCGCGCCAGTTCCAGCCGCAGCAACCACCAGACGACAATGGCGACGATGACGACGATCAGGACGATGGTCAGGGCAATTTTCAGGACTTCTTCAACCGCTTCTTCGGCGGACAGGGCGGAATTCCCGATGAGGGTGGCCAGGAGCGCGAATCGCTCGGCTCCGGCTTTATCGTCGATCCCCGGGGATACATCCTCACCAACAATCACGTCGTCGACAAGGCGGATAAGATCTTCGTCCGCCTCTCCACCGACCCCGACGGCGGCAACATTCAGGCCCGTCCGGCCAAAGTGATCGGTGTCGATAAGGACACCGATCTTGCCGTCATCAAAATCGACACCAGCGAACCGCTGCCCACCGTGAAAATGGGCAACTCCGATGGAGCCGAAGTCGGCGACTGGGTCATTGCCATTGGCAGCCCCTTCACGCTTTCGCAAACCGTGACCGCCGGTATCGTCTCGGCCAGGAACCGAACCATCGATCAGGGCCAGCGCGGCCAGTTCCAGCACTTCATCCAGACCGACGCCGCCATCAATCCCGGCAACTCCGGTGGTCCGCTGCTTAACATGGCGGGTGAGGTGATCGGCATCAATACCGCCATTTATACACAGTCCGGAACATACGCCGGAGTAGGCTTTGCCATGCCTGCCAACACGGTCATCGGTGTCTATAACCAGCTCATCAGTACGGAGCACAAGGTCACCCGAGGCAGCATAGGAATCACCTTCCAGGGCAATCTGCCCAGCGCTGTGAGCCGCGTCTACGGCTTCAAGTCCGGAGTGCTCATCAGCGGCGTGCAGCCCGGCTTCGCCGCCGATAAGGCCGGCCTGAAGCCAGGAGACATCATTACTTCGGTCGATGGCCGCCCGGTGAAGGATGGCGACGACCTGGTAACCGACATCTCCGCGCGGAAGCCCGGCTCTACGGTCAGGGTCGGCTATTTGCGCAATGGCCAGCAGCTTGACGCGACCGTCACCATCGGCGACCGCGCCAAAATGATTGCCGCATCCAGCGCCGGGCAGGAGCAGGAAGATAATGCGGGACCTGCAGCCCCGGACGCCTCGCAATCCAAACTCGGGCTCAGCGTTTCAGACCTGCCTCAGGGCGCTCCAGCCGGACTCCACGGAGTCCTGATCCAGTCCGTAAAGCCAGGCTCCTTCGCCGACGAGATCAACCTCACCAGCGCTCAGGGAATGGTGATCGTCTCGGTCAACAAACACCCCGTTCACAACGCCGCTGAGTTCCGGACCATCGTATCCGGTCTCAAATCGGGCGACGATGTAGTCTTCGAACTCGTTGATCCGCAACGGCCTAAAGGCGGAAGCAGCTACGTCGGAGGAACTTTGAGGTAGGGGGAATCAGCTCGAGTACCGGCTACTGAAAAGTAACGGTAGCCGGTATTTTTGTGTTGCATTCTCATTTCCCCCCCGTTAGGCTGCTCGCATTGCCTTTCGGTATCATGTTTTTATAGCTCTAGCCGATATTTTCTTTATGAGGTCTTTTGCATGCTTTCAGCTCGAGCCTGGCAATCGTTATTGATAGTCACCGCTCTTTCGGTCACTCCCGCTTTTGCCAACCGCACCCATCGCGCTCCTACCGCCGGCCATCCCAAATCCTCAACCCATAAGTCCAAGAAGGCGTCGCATGTGGCGCAAGGCCAGCGGAGCATCGACCCGGAGCGGGCGAAAGAGATTCAAAACGCCCTGATCCGCGAGAACTATATGACCGGCGCGCCCAGTGGACAATGGGATTCCCAGACCGAGGCCGCCATGCTGAAGTATCAGGCCGATCACGGCTGGCAAACCAAGCTCACGCCAGATTCGCGTGCCATCATCAAGCTGGGCCTGGGACCGACGCAGAAACCGGAAGGACCGCAGCTCGGAAGCAGTCCGGCACCTTCGTTATCCGCCAACCCCTCGGTCAGCGACAGCAACACCTTGGCGTCCACACACTCGATTCAGAATTAGAGAGCCAGCTAAGAAGCGGTCGCGAAGGGCCCAGGGCCTTTTTTGCCTCAAGGCCATTGTTAGAACCGCCAGCGCTCGTAACCGCAAGGACAATTTAGACTTGGCCGCGTATGAGTGACCGGGCTTTTCGCTGGCCGCGTTTTAACTGCCCGCACTTTAGCTATCCGCCAGCCACCCGCCTTCTCAGCTTACCTGATCACTTTTTCGCAAACGACCGCACCAGCGACACCATATTCCAGATATCGTCGGGCTTGGCTCGGTCTCCCTCGGGAGGCATGTTGTCGCCCTTGCCCTTTTGGATGATGTAGAACAGCTCTCCGTCCGTCATGTCCTTGAGGGCCGCCGGATCCTGATAGTCCTTCATCGTGAACTTCGACTCCACGGCCATATCGCCCTTGCCGTCGCCGTTCGCGCCGTGGCACATCGCGCAGTCATAGCCCCACATTTTCTTCGCATGCGCCAACCCCTCAGGCGTTGGCTTTACCGGATTGACCTTGCTGGCAGCGTCCGGCGGGACCTTGAAGGCTGCGGCTTGTGGCGTGGCAGAAGAACCCCGCATCAGAAATGGAACGGCCCCTAACAAAAAAAAAGCAGGCAGAATCACAACACACTTGAGCACAGCAGCCTCCAGGCTGGACGTAAAGGGAGTGTCGGGCGCGATTCTACGCCTAACAGGAAACAGCCGGGAAGGGATTATTTAGACAGCTTCGCATGGGATCGAATCGGGCGAACAAGACTAGGCAACAGATAAATTTGGTTCCGAGATGCCGGACCGGACAGCACCGTCGCTCACCACCAATCTTTCTCAATCTTCTTCAATCAATGTCCACTTTACGCCGGCGCAATCGCCCACGTTTCGGCACTTGTCCTGTAAAGCCTTCGCACAGCAGCAATTCCTTGAGTCCTGAACGCGTTACCAGTTGAGAACCTTCTCGCGCCGAGTTATCCGGAGACTTGCTGACTTCGGTCTTTCTATCCTGTGGTTTCCCGGCCATATCTTCACCCTTTGACGCCGATCGTCAATGTAACCTGTTGCTCTCGCGAAATCCAGAGCATCCGCGCCCCTCGCCACCAATCCCAAACTGGCAGACAATAGAAGAATGCAAGCTCCATCCGCGTTTATCGACGTTCCCGGAGCCCTCGACGAGTTCCGTTCCGGGCGCATGATCGTCGTCGTCGACGATGAGGACCGCGAGAACGAAGGCGACCTCACCCTCGCCGCCGAATTCGTCACGGCTGAGGCCATCAACTTTATGGCCCGCTACGGACGCGGCCTCATCTGCCTCACTCTCACCGAGGAGCGCGCCGACTACCTGCGCCTCGGTCCTATGACCCAGCAGAATTCCTCTCGCTTCGGCACGGCCTTCACCGAGACCATCGAAGCCCGCGAAGGCGTGACCACCGGCATCTCCGCGGCCGACCGCGCCCACACTGTTAAGGTCGCCATTGACGCCGGATCGACGGCTCACGACCTAGCCCGTCCTGGACATGTCTTTCCTCTGCGCGCCCGCCGCGGCGGCGTCCTCGTTCGTGCCGGACAAACCGAAGCTTCCGTTGATCTCGCCCGTCTCGCCGGCCTCATTCCCGCCGGAGTCATCTGCGAGATCATGAACGATGACGGTACGATGGCCCGCGTCCCCGACCTCCAGAAGTTCTGTGCAGAGCACGGCCTCAAGATGCTCACCGTGGCCGAGCTCATTCGTTACCGCCTGCAGAACGAGCGCTATATTTTCCGCGTCGCCGAAAGCATGCTCCCCACGCCCTATGGAGAATTCCGCGTCATCGCCTACGAGAGCGAAGTCAACGGCGGCGAGAGCCATCTTGCGCTGGTCAGAGGTGACGTCGGTGCCGACAAGTCCTTGGGCGACGATCCCGTGCTCGTTCGCGTCCATTCTCACTGCCTCGCGGGAGACATCTTCGCCGCTTCCACCTGCGACTGCCATCGCCTGGTGCAACAGTCCCTGCGTCTCATCGCCGAAGCCGGACGCGGTGCCCTCGTCTACCTTCACAACACCAGCCGCGGCTTCGACATCGATCGCACCGTCGAGCCTCACCGCATCCTCTTCCACCGTGAAGCCCGCGCCCCTGAGGATGACAAGCACCAGCGCATCCTCCGCCAAGTAGGTCTCGGCGGCCAGATTCTCGCTGACCTCGGCATCCACAAGATCCGCCTGCTCTCGAACACCCCCACGCACGTCCCCGCGCTTCAGGGGTTCAACGTCGAGATCGTAGAACAGGTTCCGATACCCAGCGAACACGCCGCCACCAATCGTTAACAAATCGCATTCCAGCACGGAACCTCCATTGCGGTCCCCGCGTATCATGCCTGTAAGGACCAGCCGGGATCGGCCGGGGTTGGTCCGCCCTTCGGGAGCAAAACCCACATGCGCCGCATCCTCGTAGCTGTCTTCGCGTTGTCCATCCTCGCCGCAGCCGCGCCCAGCGCAAGCGCCAACGACGACCGCGTTTCCTTCTTCCACAGCATCAACGTCGCCGAAGGCGAAGAAGCCCACGACCTCGTCTGCATCATGTGTTCCATCCACATCGACGGCCATGTCCACGGAGACACCGTCGCCATCCTCGGCAGCATCCGCTCGAACGGTCCGATGGACGGCGACGCCGTCAGCATCCTCGGCAACATCAACCTGGGCCAGGACGCGCACGTCAACGGCGACTGCGTGGCCGTCCTCGGCAGCGTAAAACACTTCACCAGCGGCCAGATCGGCCACGAGGTCGTGCAGATCCCCTTCGCGCTCATCCTCATCCCGGTCCTGATCTTTTTCTTCCTCGTCTACCTGATTCGCACCCTCATATGGCGTGCCCGCTTGCCTTATCCCATGCCACCCCCGCCACCACCCATGCGTTAGGGCCGATCCGTATCGACTGATAGCCTCACTCTGGCCGAGATCGACTGGCATCAAGCTCGATACCTGACCTGTTCTGACCAGCTCAGCCCTGTTCGTAGTTCTCCACCCCAGAGAGCACCTGACCGGTATACACTAGTCCTGGCGTGCAGGACGCCGCTCATCCGCGGACAGGACCGAGTCCACCTGTGAAGCACACGAACCT